>NZ_JBHYGR010000131.1:22230-27117 GCF_042738155.1 Kitasatospora sp. NPDC059088
ACCGGCGGCGACAGCCGGGTCCGGGCGGTGGCCGCCGTGTGCACCGCCGACCTGTCCCGCCAGTTCCGGCTCGGCGCCGACGGCGGCCAGGACCCGGCCGTCTTCCGGGCCCTGCTGGACGCGGCCGCCCGGGCCCGCACCGCCGCCGCCCGGGGGCAGGACCCCGGCGGGCTGACGGTGTTCCCGGAGACGGCCGAGCAGGCGCGCGAGCTCGGCGGCGAGCACGGCGCCGAGGGCTTCGCGTACTACTGCACCTCACGCGGCGCGCACGAGCGGTCCGCGAAGTCCCTGGCCTGGGAGAGCGTCGACCGTCTGGCCGGCTACGACCCCTTCTTCGCCGTCCCGCTGATCGGCCCGCGCCCGATCCTGCAGATCGTCGGCGAGCGTGCCGTCACCGCCTGGATGGCCGTCGAGGCCCACCAACGCGCCACCGGACCAACCGAGTTGCACCGGATCGCGGGCGCGAGCCACGTCGACCTCTACGACCGGCAGGAGTACATCGACCGGGCCGTCGACAAGCTGGCCGGCTTCTTCACCGCCCACCTGGACGCCGCGCACTGAACGGCCGCGCCGGTGCCCCGGCGTCCGCACCGCACCTCCCGTCCCCTTCCGAACCTGAGGAGTCCTCGATGGCAGCATCCGGAAACACCAGCACCAACCGCCCCTCCACCGGCCGACGCCGCTTCCTCGGCCTCGCCGCGGCCGGTGTCGTCGCCGGGCAGGTCGGCGTGTCCGCCCAGGCCCAGGCGCAGACCCCGAACGCGGCCCTGGCCCCGACGTCGGCCCCGGCACCCGCCCCGGCTCCGCGGCCCGTGCCGGGCATCCGCCCCTTCCGCATCAAGGTCCCGCAGAGCGAGCTCGACGAACTCCGCCGCCGCGTCCGGGCGACCAGGTGGCCCGACCGCGAGACCGTCGACGACCGCAGCCAGGGCGCCCAGCTGGCGAAGCTGCGCCCGCTGGTGGAGCACTGGGGCACCCGGTACGACTGGCGGACCGTGGAACGGCGCCTCAACGGGCTGCCGCAGTTCGTCACCGAACTCGACGGACTGGACGTCCAGTTCGCCCACATCCGCTCCCCGCACCCCGGCGCGATGCCGATGCTGATGACCCACGGCTGGCCCGGCTCGATCGTCGAACTGCTCAAGGTCATCGGCCCGCTGACCGACCCCACCGCCCACGGCGGCCGCGCCGAGGACGCGTTCCACCTGGTGCTGCCGACCCTGCCCGGCTACGGCTTCTCCGGGAACCCCGGCAAGGCCGGCTGGAACTTCGCCCGGATCGCGCGGGCCTTCCACGCGCTGATGCTGCGCCTCGGCTACCCGGAGTACGTCTCGCAGGGCGGCGACCACGGCGCGATCCTCTCCGAGGTGCTCGCCGTCCAGCAGCCGAAGGGGCTGCTCGGCATCCACGTCAACATGCCGGGGACCGTGCCGGAGGACCTGCTGCGCCGGCTGCGCAACTTCGACCCGGCCCCGGCGAACCTGTCGGCCGAGGAGGTGCGGGCGTACGACCGGCTGCTGCACTTCTACCGCGACGGCTTCGGCTACGCGGCGATGATGAACCGCAGCCCGCAGACGATCGGTTACTCCCTCACCGACTCCCCGGTCGGCATGGCGGCCTACTACTACGACAAGTTCGCGGAGTGGACGGACTCCGACGGCGAGCCCGAGAAGGTCCTCACGTACGACGAGATGCTGGACGCGATCTCGCTGTACTGGCTGACCGGCACCGGTGCCTCCTCGTCCCGGCTGTACTGGGAGGGCACCCGGGCCGGCGGCGGACCGTTCAACGCGGTGCCGATCCCGAAGCTGCCGGTCGCGGTGACGGTCTTCCCCGCCGAGATCTACCCGGCGCCGCGCAGTTGGGGCGAGCGGACCTTCGGCAACATCATCCACTGGAACGAGGTCGACCGCGGCGGCCACTTCGCCGCCTGGGAGCAGCCGCAGCTGCTGGCCGAGGAACTCCGCACCGCCTTCCGCGCGCTGCGCTGACGCATCGGCCCCGGAGCAGCGCTCCGGGGCCGACCCGGGGCCGACGGCGGGAAGGCGGGCGGATCGGGAGGGCGGATCGGGGGCGCCGCCCTCCCTGCTCAGGGCCGCCGGTCAGCGGGTGGCGCGGGCGGCCTGCTCGACGACGCCCGCCACCACGCCGGGGTGGGACACCGCGACGGAGTGCGACGCGGCCACCTCGGTGGTGTGGGCGTGGGCCCGCCCGGCCATGAACCGCTGGGCGTCGGCCGGGATGTTGCGGTCCTCGGTGGTGATGACGTCCCAGCTGGGGACGGTCTGCCAGGCGGCGGAGGTGGCCTGCTCGGTCAGCGCCGCCTGGGCGATCGGCCGCTGGGCGGCGGCCGCCAGCGCGGCCCGGTCGGCGGGGACGTCGGCGGCGAACTGGGCCCGGAACCGGTCCTGCCGGATGTACAGGTCGGTGCCGGTGCTGCCGTCGGCGTTGGTGACCGGTACCGGGTCCAGCGCGCCGGACAGGGTCGAGCCCGGGAACGCGTCGGTCAGCTGGAGCGCGGACTCGCCCGGCGCGGGCAGGAACGCCGCGACGTAGACCAGCGCCTTGACCTGCGGCCGGCCGACGGCGGCTGCGCTGATCACCGAGCCGCCGTAGGAGTGGCCGACCAGGACGACGGGGCCCTTGACGTGGTCGATCACGCTGCGCAGCGCGGCCGCGTCGGAGGCCGGGCCGCGCAGCGGGTTGGCGGCGGCCACCACCGGGTAGCCGTCGTGGCGCAGCCGGGCGACGACGCCGTCCCAGCTGGAGCCGTCGGCGAACGCGCCGTGCTCCAGGACGACGGTCGGCTTCGGGCCCCGGTCGGCGGCCGCGTCCTCGGTCGCGGCGCTCGCGGTGCCGGCGACGGCGAAGGCGATCGCGCCGACCCCGGCGGCGGCACCGGTGGCGAGGCGACGCAGGCGGCCGTTCTCAAGGCTGAACATGCAAGTGCTCCAAGGGGTTTCGAACGGTGAGTGGATCCAGCGGGCCCCACTGTGGTCCGCCGTCCGGGCCCGGCGCATCGGTCATGTGACTCCATCCTTCCGGCCGCTCGGGCGCGCCCCGGGCGGTGTCGGCGGAGCGTCAGGTGACTGATGTGCCGTCACCGTCGGCGCGGCCAGAGTGAGGGGGCCAAGCCCGATACCGAGGAGAGATCATGAAGAGACGGTTCCTGGCCGTCGTCGCGGCGGCCGTCCCCCTGGTCGCCGCCGCTGCGGTGTCCACTCCGGTGAGCGCGTCACCGGAGCTCGCCGCCGCCGTCAGCGCCACCACCGTGAGCACCGGCGCGAGTGCCACCGCCACGAGTGCCACGGCCACGAGCGCCACCGCCGGCTCGTCGGCGTTCAGCTGCGCCCCGGCCGGGATCCCGGCCCCGGCGGGCACCGCCGTGGAGTCCGTCACCGCGGTCGCGGTGCCGGCGGGGACCTTCCAGGTGCCCGGGGAACCGCCGCTCGGCGGCTTCCCGGTGCCCGACGTCCCGGCGCACTGCGAGGTGACGGTCACCCTGACCCACCCCGGCGCGAACGACCACGCCAAGGTCAACGTCTGGCTGCCGCAGGCGGGTTGGAGCGGCCGCTTCCAGGCGGTGGGCGGCAGCGCCTACGCCGCCGGGGACAACGGGGCCGGGCTCGCCGCGGCCGTCAAGCAGGGCTACGCCGCCGCCACGACCGACGCGGGTGTCGGCGGGGCCCTGGACACCAGCTGGGCGCTGGACGCCGCCGGGCGGGTCGACACCGCGCTGCTGGACAACTTCGCCTCCCGCTCGGCGCACGAGATGGCGCTGGTCGGCAAGGAGGTGGTGGCCGCGGCCTACGGGCGGGCGGCGTCCTACTCCTACTGGAACGGCTGCTCCACCGGCGGCCGCCAGGGCTACCTGGAGGCCCAGCGCTACCCGACGGACTTCGACGGCATCAAGGCCGCCGCGCCGGGCGTCAACTGGAACCAGTTCGAGGTGGCCACCCTGTGGCCCCAGGTGGTGATGAACGAGACCCGCACCTACCCGACCGGGTGCGAGTTCGACGCCTTCAACCGGGCCGCCCTCAAGGCCTGCGACACGCTCGACGGCGTCGCCGACGGCCTGATCAGCGACCCGCAGCGGTGCGACTTCGACCCGCGCCGCCTGGTCGGCACCCGGGTCGAGTGCGACGGCAAGCAGGTCACCGTCACGGCGGCGGACGCCGAGGTGGTCCGCCGGATCTGGGACGGCCCGCGCGACGTCAACGGCAAGCGGCTCTGGTACGGCCTGCCGATCGGCGCCGACTTCCGCTACCTGGCGGCCAGCAGGACCGATGCGAACGGCGTCACCACCGGCGTGCCGTTCGTCGTCCCGGCGGCGTGGGTCGCCACCTTCGTGCAGAAGCAGCCCGGGTTCGACACCGCCCACCTCAGCCGGGCGCAGTTCGACCGGATCTTCCGGGCGGCCCGCGCCGAGTACGACCAGGTCATCGGCACCCGCGACGCGGACCTCTCCGCGTTCCGCGACGCCGGCGGCAAGCTGCTCAGCTGGCACGGCGACGCCGACCAGCTGATCCCCACCGCCGGCACGGTCGACTACCGCAAACGGGTGGAGGAGCGGATGGGCGGTGCGAAGAAGGTCGACGACTTCTACCGGCTGTTCCTGGCCCCCGGCGTCGAGCACTGCGGCCTGGACGGCGGCAAGGTCGACGACCTGGCGGCGCTGACCGCCTGGGTGGAGCAGGGCAGCGCGCCGTCGGTGCTGCACGCCACCCTGACCACCGGCACCGGCACCACCGTCGCCCGCGACCTGTGCCGCTACCCGATGGTGTCCCGCTACACCGGCCACGGGGACCCGGGCGCCGCGAGCAGCTTCCGCTGCGTCCAGCCGCCGCGGCACTGACCCCCGGATCCGGCCGGTGGCCCGGGAGCAGC
>NZ_JBHYGR010000132.1:0-4902 GCF_042738155.1 Kitasatospora sp. NPDC059088
CCCCTAGCCCCCCGGACGCCCCTTCGCTCCCCCACGGGGCCTTCCGGCGTTTCCCCGTGAGCCTGGACGGGGAGAGCCGGGCCGCCCGCCGGAGCGGACGGCCCGGTCCCGGGCTCAGCGGCCGCGCAGCGCGCGGTAGCGGGCCACCAGCGCGGCGGTGGAGCTGTCCAGCTGCCCGCCGCCCTCACCGGTGAGCAGCACCGGCTCGATCCGCTTGGCGAGCACCTTGCCCAGCTCGACGCCCCACTGGTCGAAGGAGTCGATGTTCCAGATCGCGCCCTGGACGAACACCTTGTGCTCGTACAGCGCGACCAGCTGGCCGAGCAC
This sequence comes from Kitasatospora sp. NPDC059088, assembly GCF_042738155.1. Lineage (NCBI taxonomy): Bacteria > Bacillati > Actinomycetota > Actinomycetes > Kitasatosporales > Streptomycetaceae > Kitasatospora > Kitasatospora sp. NPDC059088. The sequence goes on from NZ_JBHYGR010000132.1 coordinate 328, forward strand.
CGACGGGGTCAGCTCGGCGGCCAGGATGGTGGTGGTCGGGTGGTTGCCCTTGAAGGTCTTGTGCGGGACGAGCTCGGCCGGCACGCCCTCGGCGGCGACCTCCTCCGGGGTCTTGCCGAAGGCCAGCGCCTGGGTCTGGGCGAAGAAGTTGGCCAGCAGCAGGTCGTGCTGGGCGGCCAGGCGGTCGGGCAGGTCGGCGACGGGGCGGGCGAAGCCGATGAAGTCGGCCGGGACCACCTTGGTGCCCTGGTGCAGCAGCTGGTAGTAGGCGTGCTGGCCGTTGGTGCCGGGGGTGCCCCAGACCACCGGGCCGGTCTGCCAGCCGACCGGGGTGCCGTCGCGGGTCACCGACTTGCCGTTGGACTCCATGTCCAGCTGCTGGAGGTAGGCGGTGAACTTGGACAGGTAGTGCGAGTACGGCAGCACCGCGTGCGCCTGGGCGTCGAAGAACGCGCCGTACCAGACGCCCAGCAGGCCGAGCAGCAGCGGGACGTTCTGCTCCGGCGCGGCGGTGCGGAAGTGCTCGTCGACCAGGTGGAAGCCGTCCAGCATCTCGCGGAAGGCGTCCGGGCCGATGGCGATCATCAGCGAGAGGCCGATCGCCGAGTCGTAGGAGTAGCGGCCGCCGACCCAGTCCCAGAACTCGAACATGTTGGCCGTGTCGATGCCGAAGTCCTGCACGCCCTGGGCGTTGGTGGACAGCGCGACGAAGTGCTTGGCCACCGCCTCGGTGCCGGCGCCAAGGCCGTCGAGCAGCCAGCCGCGGGCGGAGATCGCGTTGGTGATGGTCTCGATGGTGGTGAAGGTCTTCGAGGCCACGATGAACAGCGTCTCGGCCGGGTCGAGGTCCCGGACCGCCTCGTGCAGGTCGGCGCCGTCCACGTTGGAGACGAAGCGGACCGCCAGGTCGCGCCTGCCGAAGGAGCGCAGCACCTCGTAGGCCATCGCCGGGCCGAGGTCGGAGCCGCCGATGCCGATGTTGACCACGGTGCGGATGGGCTTGCCGGTGTGGCCCTTCCACTCGCCGCTGCGGACCCGGTCGGCGAAGGCGGCCATCTTGTCCAGGACGGCGTGCACCGCGGGGACGACGTTCACGCCGTCCACCTCGACGACGGCGCCGCGCGGGGCGCGCAGCGCGGTGTGCAGGACGGCCCGCTGCTCGGTGATGTTGATCTTCTCGCCGCGGAACATGGCGTCCCGCAGCTCGGCGACGCCGGTGGCGGCGGCGAGCTCGCGCAGCAGCTCCAGCGTCTCGTCGGTGACCAGGTGCTTGGCGTAGTCCACGTGCAGGTCGCCGACCTGGAGCGTGTGGGTGCGGCCGCGCTCGGGGTCGGCGGCGAACAGCTCGCGCAGGTGGGTCTCGCCCAGCTCGGCCCGGTGCTTGGCCAGGGCGGCCCACTGCGGGGTGCGGTCGAGCGGGGTGCGGGCGTCGGCGCGGGTCTCCGACATCGGTGGGTCCTCGATTCATCTGGGTGCAGAAACCGGCAGGGCCAGGCGTGGGGCCGGTCGTCGTCGAGCGGCTTCGCGAGGTTGCGGCGGTACGGGTGGTGCGCCGACTCCGTTGACGGCCTGCCCGGGTTCAGCCTATGCAACTCCGGCGGGGGTGGTGCACATTCCGGCCGGTCGGGGGCCGTGCCGCCGGGCGGCCGGACTGCCCGTCACTTCCGTTGCGCCCGCCGCTCGCGGTGCGTTCACTTCCGCTCGGAGCGCAGGTCCAGTCCGCGCAGCACGTGGTCCACCAGCTCCGGGTCGGCGCCGAGTTCGCTGCGGGCGACCAGCATCTCGCGGCGGGAGGCGGCGATCATCTCCTGCTCGACCTCGGCGGCGGCCCGCCACTGGGCGATCCGCTGCTTCGCCTCGGCGGCCTCCTCCTCGGCGTAGTTCTCCGGGCAGAGCCGGGCCAGCCGGTCGTGCTGACGGTCCCGCAGCCGGTCGGCGACCTCGGCCGGCAGCCTGTCCTGCTCCTCCAGTTCGCCGAGCCGCTCCAGCCCGGCCTTGGCGGCGCGCCACCACAGCCGGCGCACAGCCTGTTCGTGCGCGTCCTGGTCGATGTCCAGCTGGAGCCGCTTGGCCAGCCAGGGCAGGGTCAGGCCCTGCACCAGCAGGGTGAACAGCACCACGCTGAACGCGATGAACACCAGTCGGCCGCGCTCCGGGAAGTCGGCGCCGGAGTGCAGGGTGAGCGGGATGGCCAGGGCCAGGGCGACGGTGGCCACCCCGCGCATGCCGGACCACCAGAGCACCACGCTCTCCCTCCAGCTGAACGGGGTGTCCTCCTCGTTGTTCTTGCGCAGCTTCTTCGACAGCCAGCCGGCCGGCAGCAGCCAGAGCAGCCGGACCGCCACCACGACCGCGATGACCACCGCGGCGTCGCCGAGGAAGCCGGTCCAGCCGCGGCCGGCCTCCTTGAGCACGGTGGCCAGCTCCAGGCCGATCAGGCCGAAGGCGACGCCGGTGATCAGGATCTCGACCACCTCCCAGAAGGCGTTGCCGACCAGCCGGTAGGCGACGGCGTCCGCGTCGGAGGCCCGCTCGGCGAGGTAGAGCGCGCAGATCACCACGGCGAGCACGCCGGAGCCGTGGATCTCCTCCGCGACGGTGTAGGCGGCGAAGGGCACCAGCAGGTTGAGCGCGACCTGCTGGGTCGGGTCGTCCAGGCGGTCGGCGAGCTTGGCGTTCACCCAGCCCAGCACCACGCCGACGACCACCGCGAGCACGGCGGACAGCACGAAGCGCAGCGCCGCGTGGCCGACCGAGAAGTCGCCGCTGACCACGGCCTCGATGGCGAGCGAGTAGACGACGATCGCGGTGACGTCGTTGAACAGGCCCTCGCTCTCCAGGATCGCCACCAGCCGGCGCGGCAGGCCGATGCTGCCGGCCACCGCGACGGCGGCCACCGGGTCGGGCGGGGAGACCAGCGCGCCGACCGCGATCGCGGCGGCGAGCGGCAGCGCGGGCAGCAGCCAGTGCACGGTGCCGGCCACCGCGACGGTGGTGACCACCACCAGGGCGACGGCCAGCAGCAGGATCGAGCGGGCGTTGGCCTTGAAGTAGCGGACGCTGGAGCGCCGGGCGACGGCGAAGATCAGCGGCGGCAGGACCAGCGGGAGGATCAGCTCGGGCTCGATCTTGACGTCCGGGATCTGCGGGACGATCGCCATGACGATGCCGAGCAGGGTCATCAGGACCGGTTGCGGCACGCCCGTCTTGCGGGCGAGTGGCATGGTCACCACGGAGGCGAGCAGCACCAGGAAGAACAGGGGCAGCTGGCCCACGGGGAGGTTCCTCTCGACGACGGTTCGGCGACGGTTCGGCGACGGACGGCTGAGCGCCGCCCAGGATAAATCTGACAATGCGCCCATTCGCGGGGACACGCCGGACGGACCCTTGACCTCAAGCGCACTTCACGTCCGAGGATCGGGACGTTCGAGCAGCGGATCGGCCAGTGCCGGCGAGAGGAGCACCCCATGAAGGCGGTCACCGTACCGAGGTCCGGCGGTCCCGAGGTCCTGCGGGTCACCGGGGTGGCGGACCCGGAACCCGGCCCGGGAGAGGTCCGGGTGCGGGTGTACGCCGCCGCGGTCCAGCCGGTGGACCTCGCGATCCGGGAGGGCTTCCGCCCGCCGGGGCTGGTGGCCGCGGAGCCGTTCGTCCTGGGCAACGAGTTCGCCGGGGTGGTGGACCGGCTCGGGCCGGGCGCCGGGCCGTGGCGGGTCGGCGACGAGGTGCTGGGCTTCCGGGTGCTGGGCTGCCAGGCCGAGCTGGTCACGGTGGACGCCGGCCAGCTGGTGGCCAAGCCCGCCGGGATGCCCTGGGAGCAGGCCGGCGCGCTCTCCGCCTCCGGGCAGACCGCGCACGTGGCGCTCGACCTGCTCGGGGTCGGCCCCGGGGAGACCGTGCTGGTGCACGGCGCCTCCGGCGGGGTGGGCACCGTCGCCGTCCAGCTCGCCCGCGCGCTGGGCGCCACCGTGGTCGGCACCGCGAGCGAGCGCAACCACGCCTACCTGCGCGGACTGGGCGCGATCCCGGTCGAGTACGGCGAGGGGCTGGTCGAGCGGGTCCGGGCGGTCGCACCGCAGGGGGTGGACGCGGCCTTCGACGCGGCCGGGCGGGGCGCGCTGGCCGCCTCCGTCGAGCTGGTCGCCGACCGGGCCCGGATCGGCACCGTGGTCGACTACCCGGAGGCCGAGCGGCTGGGCGTCCGGGGGCTGCGCGGGCCGCGCACCGCCGAGCGGCTGGCCGAGCTGGTCCGGCTGTGGGAGGCGGGCGGGCTGCGGCTGGAGATCGCCGAGACGCTGCCGCTGGAGAAGGCCGCCGAGGCGCACCGGCTGGTCGCCACCGGGCACGTCCGCGGCAAGGTGGTGCTGACCGCCTGAGGGCCTCCGGGCCGATTGTGTGTTTCGGCCGCTGACCAGGTAATGTTCTCCACGTCAGCAGGCGCCGCTAGCTCAGTTGGTTAGAGCAGCTGACTCTTAATCAGCGGGTCCGGGGTTCGAGTCCCTGGCGGCGCACAGACAGGGGGGGGGGGGCGCGGGGGGGGGGGGGGGCGGGGTGGGGGTCGGGGGGGGGCAGCGC
>NZ_JBHYGR010000132.1:4912-27024 GCF_042738155.1 Kitasatospora sp. NPDC059088
TCGGCCCCCACACAGACTGCCGGGCCCCCGATCGACCCCGCCCGGGGCCCCGCCCGCCGTTCCGGCGTACCCGCGCACCCCGTGGCAGGAAAGGTGGGAAACCGGTCATTGCTGCCGTCGCGGGCCGGTGACAGGCTGGCCGCATGAGAGCGCGCAGCGTGGTCGTCGTCCTCTACGACGACGTGCAGAGCCTGGACGTGACCGGCCCCCTGGAGGTGTTCGCGGGGGCGGGCGCGGCCGCCGGGCAGCCGGGCGCCTACCGGGTGACCACCGCCTCCGCCGGCGGCCGGCCGGTGCGCAGCTCCAGCGGGCTGCGGCTGCTGCCGGACGCCGACCTCGCCGAGGTCGGGCCGGTGCACACGCTGCTGGTCCCCGGCGGGGTGGACTTCGAGCACCCGGACGGCGCGCTGGTGGCGCGGATCCGGGAGCTGGCCGACCGGGCCGAGCGGGTGGTGTCGGTGTGCACCGGGGCCTTCCTGCTCGCCGAGGCGGGACTGCTGTCCGGGCGCCGGGCGACCACCCACTGGGCGTACTGCGGGGAGCTGGCCCGCCGGTTCCCCGACGTGGCGGTCGACCCGGACCCGATCCACGTCCGGGACGGGCGCGTCGCCACCTCGGCCGGGGTCACCGCCGGGATCGACCTGGCGCTGGCCCTGGTCGAGGAGGACCACGGCCGGGACGCCGCGCTGCTGATCGCCCGTCACCTGGTGGTCTTCCTGCGCCGGCCGGGCAACCAGGCCCAGTTCAGCACCCAGCTGGCCGCCCAGGTGGCGGCCCGGCAGCCGCTGCGCGAGGTGCAGCGGTGGATCGCCGAGCACCCCGGGGCGGACCTCTCGGTGGAGGAGCTGGCCCGGCGGTCGGCGCTGTCGCCGCGGCACTTCGCCCGGGCCTTCGCCGCCGAGGTGGGGGTGACCCCGGGCCGGTACGTGGACGGGGTCCGGCTGGAGGCCGCCCGGCGGCTGCTGGAGGACACCGACGACGGCGTCGAGGCGATCGCACGCTCCTGCGGCTACGGCACCCCGGAGGCGATGCGGCGCGCCTTCGTCCGGACCGTGGCCGCCCCGCCCGCCGAGTACCGCCGCCGCTTCCGTTCCCGGCCCGACGGTCCACCGGCCGGCGGTCCACAGCCCGATGGAGGTCACTGATGCGCATCGCGTTCCTGCTCTACGACGACTTCACCGCCCTGGACGCGGTCGGCCCGTACGAGGTGCTGTCCCGGATCCCCGGGGCCGAGGTGGTGTTCACCGCCGCGAAGCCCGGCCCGGTCCGCTCCGACATGACCCTGGCGCTGACCGCGGACGCCACCCTGGACGAGGTGGACTCCGCCGACGTGCTGCTGGTCCCCGGCGGGCCCGGGACGGAGGCGCAGCTGACGGACCCGGCGGTGCTCGACTGGGTGCGCCGGGTGGACGCGACCACCACCTGGACCACCTCGGTCTGCTCCGGCTCGCTGATCCTCGCCGCCGCCGGCCTGCTGGAGGGCCGCCGGGCCACCAGCCACTGGGGCGTGCTGGACGGCCTGACCCGGTTCGGGGCGGAGCCCACCGGCACCGAGCGGATCGTGGTCGACGGCAAGTACGCGACCGCGGCCGGGGTCTCGGCCGGGATCGACCTCGCGCTGCGGCTGGCCGGCCTGATCGCCGGGGACGGGACCGCGCAGGCGATCCAGCTGCTCATCGAGTACGACCCGCAGCCGCCGTACGCCGCGGGCTCCCTCGCGAAGGCCTCCCCGGCGGTGGTGGAGGGGGCGAAGCGGCTGCTGACGGCCTGACGGCGCCGCGCGGGGTCCGCGCCCGACGGGTGCGGACCCCGCCTCCGGTCAGCGGCCGAAGTAGGCGTCGAAGTTCTTGGAGAACTCCCGGCCGCCGAACTGGTCCCAGTTGACCGACCAGGTCATCAGCCCGGCCAGCTTCGGCTGGGCGCCCGAACGCGGCACGTACGTACCGCAGTTGGCCAGCTTGGTGAGGCAGTCCAGGGCCTTGTCCACCTCGGCCGGGGCGACGTAGCCGTTGCCCGCGTTGGTGGTGGCCGGCATGCCGATGGCGACCTTCGAGGCGGGCAGCGGCGGGAACACGTTGTTGGTGTTGCCCGCCACCGGGAAGCCGCTGAGCAGCAGGTCGGTCATCGCGACGTGGAAGTCGGCGCCGCCCATCGAGTGGTACTGGTTGTCCAGGCCCATGACGGAGCCGGAGTTGTAGTCCTGGACGTGCAGCAGGGTGAGGTCGTCGCGCAGCGCGTAGATCACCGGCAGGTACGCCCCGGCGCGCGGGTCCTGACCGCCCCAGGGGCCGGATCCGTAGTACTGGTAGCCGAGTTGGACGAAGAAGGTCTCCGGCGCCATGGTCAGCACGAAGCCCGGGCCGTACTTGGCCTTGAGGGTCTTGAGCGCCGAGATCAGGTTGACGACGACCGCGCTCTTCGGGTTCTTGAAGTCGGTGTCGCCGGTGTCGAGGGAGAGCGAGTGGCCCTCGAAGTCGATGTCCAGTCCGTCCAGGCCCCACCTGTCGATGATGGCCGAGACCGAGCTGACGAAGGTGTCCCGGGCGGCGGTGGTGGTCAGCTGGACCTGGCCGTTCTGGCCGCCGATCGAGATCAGCACCTTCTTGCCCTGGGCGCGCTTGGCGGCGATGGCGGCCTTGAAGTCGGCGTCGGACTCGACGGTCGGGCAGTCGGTGGCCGAGCAGCGGTTGAAGCGGATGTCGCCGGAGGTCGGGGAGGTGGGCTCGCCGAAGGAGAGGTCGATGATGTCCCAGGAGTTGGGGACGTCGGCCATCCGGGTGTAGCCCGCGCCGTTGGCGAAGCTGGCGTGCAGGTAGCCGACCAGGGTGTGGTTGCCGGCGGGGGTCCCGGTCGGGGTCCCGGTGGGCGTGCCCGTCGGGGTCCCGGTCGGCGTGGACGTGGGCGTGGGCGTCGGGGTCGGGGTCGGAGTCGGAGTGGGTGTCGGCGTCGGCGTCGGGCTGGGGGCGCCCGGGCCGTCCAGCGAGACGTCGTCCGCGTAGTAGGTGCCCTGTCCGTACCAGCCGTGGGTGTACACGGTGGCGGTGGTCTGGTTGGCACCGGTGGTGAAGCCGAGGCTGAGCTTCTGGTAGCCGCCGCCGGTGCCGGGCGTCCAGGTGCTGGGGCCGCCGCCGTCGACGCCCAGGTAGACGTAGGAGCCGTTGACCCAGGCACTGAGCGTGTACGTGGTGTTCGGTGCGACGGCGACGGTCTGGGCGCACTGGGCGGTGTCGCCCGCGGTGGCCGCGGCGGCGAGCGCGTGGCTGCCGCCGTGCACCGGGCTGGTGACGACGCTGCCGGAGTTGCCGGTGCAGCTCCAGGGGCCGAGCGAGCCGGATTCGAAGCCGCCGTTGACCAGGAACTCGCCGGCCGAGGCGGCGGGTGCCAGGCCGAGGGTGACGCCGACCAGGGTGGCCGCGGCGAGGGCGGAGGCGGTGCCGGCGGCGAGGCCGTTTCTCAGGGTTCTGCGCATGCGGGTGCTCCTGCGGTGGCGCGGTCGTGGGGGACGTCCGAGGGCACGCCGGAGCACGCGCCAGTGGGGGGAACGGCCCGGCCTGGCACCCAAGTTGGACTAGACCACTGAAATGGATCCGGCAGTGCGCTGTCAATGGTCCAGACCGGTGCGGGAGGGTGGTCTCCGGTTGCCGCGGGTGACACCCCGTCGAAGGATGGAGGAGTGACCCCGCCCGGCTACCTCCGCCACCCCCACCTGCACGGCGGCCTGCTCACCTTCACCGCCGAGGACGACGTCTGGATCGCCCCGCTGGAGCCCGGGGCCGCCGCCACCGGCCGGGCCTGGCGGGTCGGCTGCGACCGCACCCGGGTCAGCCACCCCCGCTTCTCCCCCGACGGCACCACCCTCGCCTGGACCAGCTGGCTCGGCCTGACCCCCGAGGTGTGGACCGCCCCGGTCGAGGGCGGCGAGACCCGCCGGCTCAGCCACTGGGGCAGCCAGGACACCCGGGTGCGCGGCTGGCTGCCGGACGGCGAGGTGCTGGCCGTCACCTCCTTCCACGAGCCCTTCGGCCACTACACCTGGGCGCACGCCCTGCCGCCCGACGGCTCCCCCGGCCGCCGGATGCCCTGGGGGCCGGTCGGCGACGCCCAGCTCAGCCGGGACCGGACCGTCCTGCTCACCGGCGCCGCCCCGCACGAGCCCGCCGCCTGGAAGCGCTACCGCGGCGGCGCGACCGGCCGGCTCTGGGTGGACGGCGAGCCGATCCTCCCCGGGCACACCGGCCACCTCGCCTCCCCCATGCCGGTCGGCGACCGGATCGCCTTCCTCTCCGACCACGAGGGCATCGGCAACCTCTACTCCTGCCGCCCCGACGGCACCGACCTGCGCCGGCACTCCGACCACGCCTCCTACTACGCCCGCGAGGCCGCCACCGACGGCACCCGGATCGTCTACCAGCACGCCGGCGACCTCTGGCTGCTGGACGGCCTGGACGCCCCCGCCCCGCACCGGCTGCGGGTGCCGCTCGGCGGCGCCCGGGCCGGCCGCCGCCCGTACCAGGTCGGTGCGGCCTCCCAGGTCAAGGACCTCGCCTGCGACCGGACCGGCCGGGCCGGGGTGATCACCGTGCGCGGCAGCCAGTACTGGCTCACCCACAAGGACGGCCCGGCCCGCGCGCTCGCCGACACCCCCGGGGTGCGCACCCGGCTGCCGGTGGTGCTCGGGCACACCGGCGAGGCGGCCTGGATCACCGACGCCGAGGGCGCCGACGCGATCGAGGTGATGCCGCTGCCGGGCCACCAGGAGACGGCGTCGCACCAGGAGACGACGGCCCACCGCCACCGGGTGCTCGCCGCCGGCCGGCTCGGCCGGGTCCTGGAGCTCACCGCCGCCCCCGACGGCTCCCGGCTCGCCGCCACCACCTCGGACGGACGGCTGCTGCTGGTCTCCGCCGAGGACGGCGCGGTGCGCGAACTGGCCGCCTCCGAGCACGGGCCGGTCACCGGCGCCCGGTTCTCCCCCGACTCGCACTGGGTCGCCTGGTCCCAGCCGGCCGCCGGGCGCTCGCTGCGCCGGATCCGGCTCACCCGCACCGACGCCCCCGCCCCGACCACCGACGTCACCGACGGCCGGTTCGAGGACGAGCAGCCGGTGTTCACCCGGGACGGCCGCTACCTGGCCTTCCTGTCCTGGCGCGGCTTCGACCCCGTCCACGACGTGCACACCGGCGACCTCTCCTTCCCGGTCGGCTGCCGCCCGTACCTCGTCCCGCTCGCCGCCGACACCCCCTCCCCGTTCGCCGCGCCCGCCGAGGAGGCCGCCCCGCGCGGGGACGGCGACGGCACCGTCCGGGTCGACCCGGCGGGCATCGGCGAGCGGCTGCTCCAGTTCCCGGTGATCGCCTCCAAGTACTCGGCCACCGACGCGGTGCGCGGTGGCCTGGTCTGGCTGCGCTGGCCGATCTCCGGCACCCTCGGGCAGACCTTCGCCAACCCCGACGACACCTCCGGCCGCCCCTCCCTGGAGCACTTCGACCTGGCCCGGGGCACCCGCAGCACCCTCGTCGACAAGCTGGACGGCTACGCCGTCTCCGGGGACGGCGGCTCGATCGCGGTCTACTCGGCCGGGACGCTGCGGGTGATCCCGGTCGCCGCCCCCTCCGCCGGGACCGCCGTCGACCTGCGCCGGATCACCCACACCGTGCACCCGGCCGCCGAGTGGCGCCAGGCGTACCACGAGGCGGCCCGGATCGTCCGGGACCAGTTCTGGGACGAGCGGATGTCCGGCCTGGACTGGCCCGCGCTGGTCGCCCAGTACGAACCGCTGCTGGACCGCGTCTGCTCACCCGACGACTTCGCCGACCTGCTGCGCGAACTCCTCGGCGAGCTCGGCACCTCGCACGCCTACGTCACCCCCTCCCGGCGCGCCGAGGGCCCCGGCCTCGCCCAGCAGCCGCTCGGCCTGCTCGGCGCCAACGCCCACCGCGCCCCCGACGGCCGCTGGCTGGTCGACCGGGTGCTGCCCGGCGAGTCCTCCGACCCGCGTGCCCGCGCCCCGCTGGCCGCCCAGGGCGTCCGGGACGGCGACGAACTGCTGGAGGTCGGCGGCCGCCCGGTGGACCCGGTGCGCGGCCCGCTGCCGCTGCTGGCCGGCACCGGCGGCACCACCGTCGAACTCGCCCTGCGCAGCGGCCCGGACGGCCCGGTGCGGCGGATCACCGTCACCCCGCTGACCGACGAACGGGCCGTCCGCTACCAGGACTGGGTGGCCAAACGCCGTTCCCTGGTACGGGAGTTCAGCGACGGCCGGTGCGGCTACCTGCACATCCCGGACCTCGGCGGCTCCGGCTGGGCGCAGTTCAACCGGGACCTGCGGCGCGAACTGGACAAGCCCGCGCTGGTCCTCGACGTACGCGGCAACGCCGGCGGCAACGTCTCCGAACTCGTCCTGGAGAAGCTCACCCGGCACGTCCTCGCCTGGGACTTCAGCCGCGACCGCCAGCCCGTCCGCTGGCCCCGGCACGCCCTGCGCGGCCCCCTGGTGGCACTCGCGGACGAGGCCACCAGCTCGGACGGGGACGTGATCATCGCGGCGATCAAGCTGCTCGGCCTCGGCCCGGTGATCGGCAACCGGACCTGGGGCGGAGTGGTCGGGATGACCGGGCGGCACACCCTGGGCGACGGCACCCAGATCTCGGTGCCGAAGAACGCCTCCTGGTTCAGCGGCGGGCTCGGCTGGTCGGTGGAGAACCGGGGCGTCGAGCCGGACGTGCACGTACTGCGCACCCCGCGGGACTGGGCGCGGGGGCGCCACCCGGAGCTGGTCACCGCCGTCCAACTGGCCCTGGACCTGCTGGAGGACGCCCCGGCCGCGGCGCCCCCGCCGGAGTCCACGCCCCGGCCCGACCTGCGGCGCCCGCCGCTGCCGCCGCGGGAGCGCTGACGGCGGCGGGCCCGTCCGGGCTCAGTCCCAGGGGTCGCCCTCGGCCGTCATGTTCTCGGCGGCGCGCCGGTCGGCCTCCTCCTGGGCGGCCGTCCGCTCCTGCGTCTGCCTGCTCCGTTCGACCTCGTCGCTGTACGCGTCGGCGGCCTCGTCGTGGGCGAGCGCGGCGCGCTCGGCGGCCTCCGCGCCACCGGCCTCGTGGCCCCTGTGGAAGATCCTGTCGAGGATGCCCATGACTCCTCCTCCGAACGGATTACCGGGCTGTCCCCCACTCTCACACCGGGAGTCGGCGGTCGCACGTTGAGCCTTTGGTCCCGGCCCGACGCGCCCAAGGGCCGTAGCCGGGCGGCGCGGGACGGGCGGAGGGTGGCGGTGTGAGGAACTCGACCGAGGAACTGCACGACGGACCGCGCCGCCGGGTCGGCGCGCTGGCCGCGCTGGACGGACGGCTGCCCGGCCCCCACGACCTGCTGCTGATGCAGTGCCCGAGCTCGCTGCGCCCACTGGCCGGCGGCGAGCTGCCGGACTGGGCCCGGGCCGTGCTGCGGGCGCACCCGTGGGTCACCGTCGGCCGGGCGCCCTCGCCGGCCGACGCCCCGGTGGACGTCCCGCGCCCGCGGCGCTGCACCCGGGGCCGGCAGGCCGCCCCCGAGCACTGGATCCCGGTCACCGTCCGCGGCCCGCGCCCCGGACAGCGACTGGACGCCCTCGCGCCCTGGGCCGCGGTGGCCCGGACCCTGCGGCCCGAGCAGCTGGTCGGCCGGCAGGGACTGCTGGACCCCGAGCGGGTCACCGGTGTCCCGGCGCTGGCCCTGCTGCCGGAGGTCGGCCGGCTGGTCGCGGACCACCGGCTGGCCTGGGGCCCGATCGGCGCGGTCGGCTACGAGCTGGGCACCGGCGTCCCGGTGGCCGGACCGCTCAGCCCGCTGCGGCTGGTGCTGCGCACCCCGCACCCGGTCAGCCGGCGGGACGCGCTGCAGCTGCGGCGGGCGCTGAGCAAGCTGCCGGTGCCGGTGCAGGCCGAGCTGGAGACCCGCTACGGCGCGGTGCACCTCGCCGAGTACGCGGCCGGGCCGCTCACCGTCACCCTGCTGACGCCGTCCGGGCCCCGGGAGGTCCACGATCCGTGGTTCCCCCGGGGCCCGTACGCGTGAACCGGGACGGTCCGACCGGGACGGTCAGCCGCTGACGCTGGGCGCGCCCGTCTCCAGGTGGCCGGTGAAGCGCTGCGACCAGCTGCTGTCGGCGTCCACCGTGACGGTGAAGTCGTACCAGCCGTTGTTGTAGGCGACCGCGTTGAAGAAGTCGCTGACGCTGCCGCCGGCCGGGACCCGGTACGTCCAGGGCCCGTCCGTGCGGTAGTTGGTGGAGGTGATGGTGAAGGTCATCGGGGCGGTGCCGGAGTTGGCCAGCTTGAAGTAGACGGCGAGCTTGCCGCTGCCCGGCTCGACCGCGTAGGAGGCGGTGACGGCCGCGTTCTTGCCCGCCTTGGTGGCGTCGCCCTTGAAGCGGCGCAGGAAGCGGTTGGGGCCGACCACGGTGAGGTCGTACGGGCCGCCGCCGAAGTTGGTGCCGCAGTTGAAGAAGTCGCTGGTGCTGCCGCCCGGGGCGACGGTGTACTGCCAGGGCCCGCCGCTGCGGTAGGCGTTGGCGTAGGCCGCGAAGTGCGCGGAGTTCACGGCCGCGGTGCCCGTGTTCGCCATCGCGATCCAGACCTTCATCACCCCGCCCGAGCCGAACTCCAGGCGGTCCAGGTTGGCGTTGGGCTGGTACGGCAGGGCGCGGGCCGGGCGGGTGCCGGGCTCCTGGGCGGGCAGCGCGTTGTCGGCGGGTGAGGGGTTGGGCAGCGGGCCGCAGGTGGCCAGGCCGATGGTCTGCGAGGTGTCGGGCAGTGCGGGCAGGCCGTACACCGGGTTGGCGAAGTCGAAGACCGAGGTGAGGTCGCCGCAGACCTGGCGGCGCCAGGCGCTGATGTTGGGGCTGGTGGCGGGCGTGCCGAGGGCGGCGGTCCACACCTCCAGGAAGCGCAGCACCGAGGTGTGGTCGAAGGTCTCGGAGTTGACCCAGCCGCCGCGGGTCCACGGGGAGACGGCGATCAGCGGGACGCGGAAGCCGAGGCCGATGTTGGTGGAGTTGTAGAACTCCCCCGCGGTGCCCGCGGGCGCGGCCGGCGGCGGGACGTGGTCGAAGAAGCCGTCGTTCTCGTCGTAGTTGATCAGCAGGACGGTGGAGTTGAATACGTTGGGGTCCGCGTTCAGGGAGTCCATGACCAGGTGGACGAAGTGCGCGCCGTCCTCGGGCGTGGCGTAGGGGTGCTCGGAGGACTGCTGGTCGGCGACGATCCAGGAGACCTGCGGCAGGGTGCCGTTCAGCACGTCGGAGCGGATCGCGGCGGCGATGTCGTCCGGGGTCCGGCCGGTGACCTTGGGCACCGAGCCCATGCCCTTGACGGCCAGCGGGCTGCCGGCCGCGGCGCCGGTGAACTGGCTGAAGTAGGCGAGGGCGTTGTCGCCGAAGTTGTCGGCGGCGTTCTGGTAGACCTTCCAGCTGACGCCGGCGGCCTCCAGCGCCTCGGCGTAGGTCTGCCAGCGCAGGTTGGACTCGGAGCCGCCGTCGTAGGCGGGGCCGCCGGCGGTGCCGGCCGGGTCGATCGTCCCGCTCCAGTGGTAGGTGCGGTTGGGGCCGGTCGCGCTCAGCACCGAGCAGTGGTAGGCGTCGCAGATGGTCCAGTTGTCGGCCAGCGCGTAGTGGAACGGGATGTCGCCGCGCTGGAGGTGGCCGAGGGTGCGGATGGTGCCCTTGGCGGACACCCAGGAGTCCATCTTGCCGCCGTTCCAGGCCTTGTGCTGGTCGGACCAGGCGTGCGAGAGGTCGCCGTTGCACTGCGCCTGGGTCTCCGGGGAGCCGCTCGCGCCGGAGGGGTTGAAGGCCCACGGGTACTGGCGGGCGAACAGCCCGTTCGGCTGGTTGAAGACGCTGTAGCCGCCGGAGATCTGGATGGCGGCCCGGTCGGCGAAGCCGCGGACGCCCTTGAGGGTGCCGAAGTAGTGGTCGAAGCTGCGGTTCTCCTGCATCAGGATCACCACGTGCTGCACGTCGGTGATGGTGCCGGTGGTGCTGAGCGTGGTGCTGGAGGCGGCCGCGGCGTCCTCGGCCCCGGCGCCGGCGCCGGCCACCGCGAGGCCTGCCGCGGCGGCGCCGGACAGCGTGACGAACTTTCTACGACTCAACTCGGCCATCAGTCCGGTCCGTCCCTTCACTGGCGATGTTGTGTACACAACTCGGGGGCCATCGATCGCGGAGCAGTCTCCACCGCCACCGGAGCGGGCCACCAGATGCGCGCAGCAGGTTTGTCGGACTGTTCGCCCGTGGGTCACCGAGCGACGCCGGGCTGAACGCCAGGCTGATCGGTCGAGGAGGTTCCAGGAGTGCCGAGGAGGGCGTTCCCGGAGCGCCGGGGAGGGCGCGGGCGGCTCAGCGGTCCTTCACCTCGATCCCCAGCGCCTGGGCGAACTGCGGCGCCAGCTCCAGCAGTTGGGGCGAGCTGATGACCGCCCCGCGCAGCCCCTGGTGGCCGTCCACCAGTCCGAGCCGGGCGGCCCCGCGCAGGTCCACCTTGCTCAGCACGGCCCCGCGCAGCCGCACCTCCTCCAGCGTCGAGCCGGGGAAGGACACCCCGGTCAGCTTCGCCTCGCCGAAGTCCACGTCGCGCAGCAGGCAGTCCTCGAACACCACGTCCCGCAGCACGGCCGCACGCAGGTTGACCGCCTCCAGCTTGCAGCCGCGGAACACCACCCGGCGCAGCGCCGAGCCGTACCCGGCGATCCCGGCCAGCACGCCGCCGACGAAGGAGCTGTCCTGCCACTCGGTCTCGCTCAGGTCGCAGGCCACCCAGCGGCCGGCCTGCACCCAGACCTCGTTGAACCGGGCCTGGCGCAGCTTGACCCCGCTGAGCGCGACCCCGGTGAAGGCGCACTCCAGGAAGGCCGCCCCGGCACCCGACTCGTCGGTGCGCTGACCGCCGTCGAAGTGCGCGGTGTCGTACCGCTCGTCGCTGCGCAGCGGGCCGGTGTGCGGGCGCAGCAGCTCGGCGTACGGGAGGTCGGCGAGCTGCTCGGGGACGGAACGGGGCATGGCGGGGGCGCCTCTCGGATCGCGGGCGAACGGGTCTCGCCCGCATGCTCGCACGCGGCACCGACAGTCCGGCCGCACCCGCCGCACCCGCCCGCGGCGACGCCCCGGCCCGGCCGCTGCGGACGCGGCCGGGCCGGGGCGCTCACGGGTGTTGTCAGCCGCGGGCCCAGAGCGAGTTGACCCGGCTGCGCTCGGCGCTGTTCGGGTACGGGTTGGTGCAGGAGGTGCCGGGGCCGCCGCCCGACATCAGCTCGCTGCACGGGCCGGAGTAGTGGTCCGGCAGGCCGAGCACGTGCCCGGTCTCGTGCGCCGTCACCCGGACCGAGTTGTACTGCCGGTTCTGCTGGTAGTCGAGGAAGACGTAGCCGCGCCCGTGGCCGTCGGTGCTGGCGTAGGAGCCGCGGCTGTCGTTGCCCTCGTAGTAGGCGAAGTCGGCGTTGGAGCCGGCCTGCAGCCGGACGTTGCCGACCGAGCCGTTCCAGATCTGCGCGGCGTTGGCTATCTGGTTGCGGAAGGACGGCGCGGAGCTGGCGTCGTAGGTGACCACGACGGTGGCCAGGCCCGGGCTCGCGGCCTGCTTGGCCTTGGCGGAGGCCATCACGGCCTGGAAGAACGCCTGGTTGTCGGCCGCCTCCTGGGCCGAACCGGCGTACGTCGACGCGGTGTAGCCCTGGACGGCCGGGGCGGCCGGGGCGGCGGCGGCCGCGGTGGTGGGCAGCACGGCGAGGCCCGCCGCGAGGGCGAGGCCGAGGGTCGCGGACAGCACGGATCGCTTCATGTGGGGGCTCCTGAAGGGGTCCTGGAAGTGGGGGGTTCCGGTCCCGGGTGCCGCAGCCGGGTTGGGGGCCGGCTCGGGGGACACCTGGCGACCGGGTGTCCCCAGAGCTTCGGGCAGCCCGGCGGCCCGGCGGATGATGTCAACCACCGATAGCCCGGTCCAATACCCCCGGCCCCCGCCGGATTCGGGCCGTCTTTTCCTCGTCTTGACCTAGCCATGCCCCTGGCATTCCGTTCCGGGGGCGGCTAGGCTCCGAGGCGGGGAAGTACCCATGCGGCGGGCCGCCCGTTTCCGGCCGGGCGGGCCGCCGCACCCGATTCACCTGCCGGGCAGGTCAGTTGGCCGCCGCCACGCCGTTCGCCCAGAGCGAGTCGACCTGCGCGCTCTCGTTGGCGTCGGGGTGCGCGTTGGTGCAGGACGTACCGGGGCCGTGGCCCGACATCAGTTCGCTGCACGGACCGGAGTAGTCGTCGGGCAGGCCGAGCACGTGCCCCGTCTCGTGGGCGACGATCCGGAGCGAGTAGTACTGCTGGGCCTGCTGGTGGTCGATGAAGATGTAGCCGTGCCCGTGTCCGTCGGTGCTGGCGTACGAGCCGTTCGGGTCGTCGCCCTCGTTGTACGAGAAGTCGCCGGTGCCGCCGCTCGCCTCCTGGAGCTGGACGTTGTGCACCGAGCCGTTCCAGATCTGCGCGGCGTTGGCGATGTCGCCGGCGAAGGAGGGGGCGTTGGAGGCGTCGTAGGTGACGGTGACGGTGGTCAGGCCGGGGTCGGCGGCCCGCTTGGCCGCGACGGAGGCCATCACGGCCCGGAAGAACGCCTGGTTGTTCGCGGCCTCCTCGGCCGAACCGGCGTACCTCGACGTGGTGTGGCCGTGGACGGCCGGGGCGGCGGGCGCGGCGACGGCGGTGGCGGGCAGGACCAGGGCGCCGGCGAGGGCCAGGCCCAGGGTCGCGGACAGCACGGATCGCTTCATGTGGGGGCTCCGGATTCCGGGGCGCGCCGGCCCGCCGGGGCCGGTGGGGGCCGGCCGTACGGTGGCGGCGCGCGGTGGGGGCCGTCCCGGCCGGGGCCGGGGCGGTGCGGTGTCCCCGAGCTTCGACCCGTCCGGGCCCGTCGCGGATGATGTCAACCGGCGATAGTCCGGCCGCATACCGGTGCCGGGGGTGCCGGGATCCGCCGCGCGATCCGCTGTGCGGTCCGTCGCGCGGCCAGTCGCTGCACACTTGATTCTCTGTCATGTCCTTGGCGATGTGGCTCGGTGACGTCTATGCTCCCGTCGTGGAGCTCGACGTGAGACACCTCCGGGTGCTGTGCGCGATCGCCGACACCGGCAGCCTCCGCAAGGCCGCCCTCCAACTCGGCATGACCCAGCCCTCCCTCACCACCCAGCTGCACCGCATCGAACGGGCCATCGGCGGAACCCTGTTCACCCGCGAGCAGACCGGCAGCCGGCCCACCGCGCTCGGCCACTCGGTGCTGTCCCGGGCCCGGCCGGTGATCAGCGAGATGGCCGCCCTGGTCGCCGCCGCCCGGCAGGAGGCCCGCGACACCGCGGGGCCCGGCCGGCAGCGCCGGCTGCGGATCGGCAGCGTCGGCAGCCGGGCCGTCGCCGCCTGGCTGCGCCGGGTGCACGAGCGGCTGCCGGACACCGACACCACCATCCACGTCGACATCTCCGCCAGCGCGCTGCTGCGGATGGTCGCCTCCGACCAGCTGGACGTGGCCTTCGTGTACGAGAGCGAGGGCTTCCCGCTGCGGGTCCCGCCGGACGCCGAGCACCGGGTGCTGATGGCCCGCGAGCCGCAGTTCGTCGCGCTCGCCGCCGGGCACCCGGCCGCCGCCCGGCCGGTGGTCCACCTCGCCGACCTCGCCGAGGACACCTGGATGGTCGACCCGACCGCCGACCACGAGTACGCCGCGATGCGCCGGGTGTTCAGCGAGGCCGGGCTCAACCCCCGGGTGGTGCAGGTGCGGGACAACGCCACCGCCGCCGAGCTGGTCGCCTCCGGCGAGGCCGTCCGCCCCTGCCAGCCGACCTCGCTGCCCGGGCCCGGCACGGTGGTCCGCCCGGTGCACGGGGACCCGCTGGCCGTCCGGCTGCTGTTCACCTGGCGCCCCCGGGTGCTCAGCCAGCCCGCCCTGGACGCGCTCTACGGCGAACTGCGCGCCGCCTACCTGGACCTGGCCAAGGTCAACCCGGCCTACCTGGACTGGCTGGCCCGGCACGAGCCCTTCCTGCTGGAACGGGTCTAGACCCGCGCCCGCCGGTCCTCCCGGCCCTCCCGGCTGTGGACCAGCACCCCCACCGCGACCATCAGCGCGCACACCAGGCCCGCGGCCAGCACCCCCGGGCCGCCGAGCGCGGTGCAGGCCAGCACCAGCGCCGCCCCGAGCGGCGCGATCGACTGCGCGACCGGCCCGCGCTTGGTGTGCCGGGAGTGCAGGTACCAGACGGTCACCAGGTAGACCGCCGTCGGCACGGTGACCGTCGCGGTGGCGGCCGTCTCGGAGATCTCCGCCTTGTGCACGGCCGACTCCACCGCCACCTCCAGCCCGGTGCCGATCGCCGCCGCCGAGCCGAACACCAGGTAGTGCCCGTACCCCCAGGCGAAGGCCTGCCGGTTGGAGCGCAGGTGGTCGTGGACCGGCCGGGCGAAGTAGATCCACCAGGCCGCGAAGCAGATCAGCAGCCCGCCGACCGCCACCGGCACCAGCCGGCCCAGCCCCTCGTGCTCGTCCACCGCCGACTGCACCGCCACCGTCGCGGCGGCCACCGTCTCACCGAGCACGATCAGGGTGAACAGCCCGTACCGCTCGGCGATGTGGTGCGGGTGCCAGGAGGTCTGCGCCCGCAGCTCGGCGACCACCGGCACGGCGAGCTCGCACAGCACGCCGATCGGGATGACCACCGGCCGGGCGGCGTCCGGCAGCAGCAGCACCACCACCCAGCCGAGCTGGCACAGCGTGATCCCCGCCGCGTAGCGCAGCGCGACCCGGCGGGCCTCACCCTGTTCGCCGGACGCCGCGCGCAGCCACTGGGTGACCATCGCCAGGCGCATCACCACGTAGCCGGTGATCCCCAGTGTCAGGTCCTGGGTCTCGAACATCCTCGGCACCCCGGCGGCCAGGATCAGCACCCCGGCGATCTGCACCAGGGTGGTGACCCGGTACGGCACGTCGTCGCAGTCGTACGCGGAGGCGAACCAGGTGAAGTTCATCCAGGCCCACCAGATGGCGAAGAAGACCATCGTGTAGCCGCGCAGGCCCTCGCCGTAGTGCCCGGCGGCCAGGGAGTGGGCGAGTTCGCGACCGGCCTGGCCGACCGCGACCACGAAGCAGAGGTCGAAGAAGAGTTCCAGCGGGGTGGCGACCCGGTGCGGCTCGGCGCGGTCGCGCGGGACCATCCGGCGCACCGGGGGCGGGTCGACGTGCTGCGCTCGGGGTGCCTCGGCGGCGTGGTCACTGGCCATCGGTGCTGCTCCGGGGGTCGGGGCGGGGCGGGGGCGGCCCGGCTGGGCCCGCCGTCCCGCGCATCCTGGCAGTGGCCGGGGTCCGACGCACGCACCGGCGCGGGCGCGTGCGCCGGTGCGGCAACTCCGTTCGAACCCGGGCACGATGCCCGTGTATGCCCCTTTTCTCCTTGCCGTCAGCGAGAGTTGACGCCCCGGTGCGCGAAGTGGGTGACAGCGCGGCGGGTTTCCGGGCGCGCCCCGCGCGCTGCGCCGCGACCGGCCCGGCGGCCCCGCTAGATTCGTCCCCGGTTGGAAGCGAGCACGGGCCCCTCGCGGGGCCCCACGACACGGGCGGCCTGCGGGCAACGCGGAAGGTCAAGGCCGGTGGCAGGACAGCGGGGGCGGCGTAGCCGGCCCACCCGTGTCCGCACCACCGGCCTCGTGATCACCGCGCTGCTCGCCAGCGCCTGCCGTGCGGTCGCCGTCGCCACCGCGACGGCCCGGGTCACTTCTCCCAGCCGACCTTGGTGTAGTCCTCCTGGGCGAGGCCGAAGGCCCCGTAGTTGGCGAGCCCCTTGCGGGTCGCCACCACGGCGGGCCGCTGGTAGAGCTCGACGGTGTGGCCGAGCTCCCAGATCTTCGCGTCAGCCTGGTTGTAGAGCTTCGCGGCCTCCGCCGGGTCGACCGTCCCGGCCGCCTTCTTCAACAGGTCGTCGATCTCCTGGCTGCCCAGGCGGGACGGGTTCTGGAAGGAGTTGTCGCCCACCGGCAGGCGGAAGTTGGCCAGGCTCTTGGAGTTCGGGAAGGAGTCGGTGTTGCGCCAGCTCGCGAGGTCGAACTTGCCCGGGGTCACGTACTTGGAGAAGAAGTCGTTGGCGGCCACCTTGTCCAGGTCGACCTTGACCCCGGCCGCCTGCCACATCGCCGCCGCCGCGGTGGCGAGGTCGAGCTGCGCCTGCACGGTGCCGTCGCTGAGCACCCAGTGCAGTTCCAGCGGCTTGCCGTCCTTGGTGCGCGGCTGACCGCTGCCGGCCTCCTTCCAGCCCGCGTCGTCCAGCTCCTTCTTGGCGGCGGCCAGGTCGAACCTGGCCCATTCGCCGGAGTTGTCCTGGTACCCGACCTGGTTGGGCATGATGATGTGGTTGCCGAGCGGCTTGAACTCGACCGGCACCCCGTTGTTGGCGATCTTGATCAGCGCCGAGCGGTCGAGCGCCTTGCCGAGCGCCTGGCGGACCTTCTGGTCCGCCAGCGCGCCGTTGCCGCCGAAGGAGATGTGCACCTCGTCCCACGGGCTGGCGGCCCGGATCACGGAGTCCTTGGCGTTCTTGAGCTGCCCGTACGCGGCGGCGGTGCTGGCCGCGGCGAGGTCGATCTCGTTGTTCAGGTAGGCCTGGATGCTCGCCGACTTGTCCATCACCCGGAAGGTGATCCGGTCCAGCTTGGGCCTGGTCCCCCACCAGGCCGGGTCCGGGACGAGGGTGAGGGTCTGCGCGGTCTTGTCGGCCGTCCCGATCTTGAACGCGCCCGCGGTGATCGGGATCTTCTCCACCCAGGCCTTGTTGAAGTCGTCCGGGGTCGAGATCGCCGCCGCCGGGATGAGCGGGCGGAACAGGCCCTGCCAGTCCGCGTACGGCTGGGCGAAGGTCACCTTCACCTCGGTCGGGTCGGCGCCCTGCTCGACCGCGGAGATCAGCTCGTAGCCGGACGGGTCGGCGATGTTGTACGCCGGGTCCTTGCCGTTGCTGGTCTGCCAGTCCGCCTTGAAGTCCAGGTAGCTGAGCGGCTTGCCGTCCGACCACTTGGCCTTGGGGTTCAGCTTGTAGGTGACCACCTGCGGCGAGGTCGAGGTGACCTTGGCGTCCACCAGGTAGTTCGCGTTCGGCTGGAAGGTGCCGGAGGCGTCGGTGCTGAACAGCGTCGGCTCCACGGCACGGATGAGGCTCACCGTGTCGGTGTACGAACCGCCGTCCACCTGGAGCGGGTTCCACTGGGCGATCCACTGGTCCAGCTGGAACCGCACCTCGCCGCCGTCCTTGATCTGGTCCAGCGGCTTGGCGTTGATGTCCTGGGAGTCCTGTCTCGGCGGCGCGCTCTTCGCCACGTCCGCGCCCGAACCGCCCCCGCCCGAGGTGCACGCGGTGGCCGCCAGCACGACGGCGACGGCGAGGGCGGTCGCCCGGCCGAGGCGACGGGCGGTGCTGGAAGCGTCCATGAGGGTCCCCCTGGGATCGGTGGCAGGCGTCGGGCGGGCGTCACGGGTCGGGTTCGTCCGGTTCGTGACACGAGTTGGGGCGTACGAGGCATGACCGGGCTTGAGCGTGGGCACTCAATCCGGCACCGAGCCAGAGGAACGTAACAGCGGATCAGATCCGCCACCAGGGGGAGGAGCGGACGCCTGATCAAAAAGTCACACAGGGACATCCCGCCGCAACATCGCAGCCGCACCCCGGTGCCAGACTGCGACCTGCGCGTTCCCCAACTCCCCCACTCCCCCTGCCACCTGACGCCCTGACCGGGCTCCGACCGAAGGCCACCCCCGATGCCCACCAGACGCGTCGCCCCCGCCCCCGCCCCGGGCCGCCGCTGATGCTCCGCTACCTGTCGAAACGGCTGAGCTACTACGCGGCGCTGCTGCTCGCCGCCGTGTTCCTGGCCTACGCGATATCCGCCGGCGCCCTGCAACCGCGCACCTACTTCGACGCCAAGGTGCCGCGCCCGGCCGCCGAATCGGTCGAACGCCAGCTCACCGCGCTCAACCTGAACGACCACACCCCGGTCGTCGAACGCTTCGGCCACTGGGCCGGCGGCCTGCTCCACGGCGACCTCGGCCGGACCATCCACGACACCCCGGTCAACGACGACTTCGGCCGCCGGGTCTGGGTCTCGCTGCGCCTGCTGCTGATCGGCAGCCTGCTCGGCACCGTCCTCGGCGTCGCCGCCGGGGCCTGGAGCGCCGTGCGCCAGTACCGGATCTCCGACCGGGTGCTCACCGTGCTGTCCTTCGTCCTGCTCTCCACCCCGGTCTTCCTGGTCGCCCTCCTGCTCAAGAACGGCGCGATCGCCGCCAAGGACGCGGCCGGCCACGACGTCGTCCCGTTCACCGGCTACGAGACCCCCGGACTGGCCGGCGGCCTCGGCACCCACCTCGCCGACTGGGCCCTGCACCTGCTGCTGCCCACCGTCTCGCTCGCCCTCGGCGGCCTCGCCACCTACAGCCGCTACCAGCGCGGCACCATGCTCGACGTGCTCGGCTCCGACTACCTGCGCACCGCCGAGGCCAAGGGCCTCACCCGGCGCCGGGCCCTGCTCAAGCACGGACTGCGCACCGCCGTGATCCCCATGTCGACGATGTTCGCCTACAGCTTCCTGGGCATCTTCACCGGCGCGATCTTCACCGAGACCATCTTCGGCTGGCACGGCATGGGCGAATGGCTGATCCAGTCGATCAACGAACAGGACGTCAACTCCGTGGTGGCGATCAACCTGTTCACCGCCGTCGTCGTGCTCGCCTCCGGCTTCCTCGCCGACACCCTGCACGCCGCCCTCGACCCGCGCGTGCGGTCCTGACCGGAGGAAGCCGAGATGACCGTCGCCGCCACCGCCGACACCCCGACCCCCGACCCCGCGCACGGGACCGCCGACGCCTCCGCCCCCGTCGGCACTCCCCGGGCCGGCGGACGGGGCCGGCTCGTCCTGGCCCGCCTGCTCGCCGCCCGCGGCGCCGTGGCCGGGGCCGTGCTGATCCTGCTGCTGTTCGTCCTCGCCTTCGGCGGGCCGTACCTGACGCCCTGGGACTACGCCGCCCCCGACTTCACCGCCCTGCACCAACCCCCCTCCGGCGCCCACTGGTTCGGCACCAACGGGGTCGGCCAGGACGTGTTCGCCCAGACCGTCCGCGGACTGCAGAAGTCACTGATCATCGGCCTGCTGGTGGCGCTCTTCTCCACCGCGCTGGCCTCCCTGGTCGGCGCCTGCGCCGGCTACTTCGGCGGCTGGACCGACCGGGCGCTGATGTTCCTGGTCGACCTCATGCTGGTCTTCCCCAGCTTCCTGATCATCACCGTGGTCTCGCCCCGGCTGCGCAGCAGCGGCTGGATCGCCTTCGTGCTGCTGCTCGCCCTGTTCAACTGGATGATCACCGCCCGGGTGGTCCGCTCGATGACCGTCTCCCTGCGCGAGCGCGAATTCGTCCGCGCCGCACGGTTCATGGGCGTCCGGCCGCTGCGGATCATCACCCGGCACATCCTGCCGAACGTCGCCTCCTTCCTCATCGTCGACGCCACCATCGCGGTCGGCGGCGCGGTGATGAGCGAGACCGCCCTCTCCTACTTCGGCTTCGGCGTCCGGCCGCCGGACGTCTCGCTCGGCACCCTGCTCGCCGCCGGAACCGGCGAGGCCCCGGTGTTCCCCTGGATGTTCTACTTCGCGGCCGGACTGCTGGTGCTGTTCGTGCTCGCCGTCAACCTGGTCGGGGACGGGCTCCGCGACGCCCTCGACCCCACCGCCGGGGGCGCGCCGCGCCGTACCCGCCGCCTTCGGAGGAAGCAGAAGTGAGCACCGCGGAAGCAGAAGTGACCACCGCCGTCGAGACCCCGCTGCTCGCCGTCCGGGACCTGCGGGTGGACTTCGCCGGCCCGCACGGACCGGTGCCCGCCGTACGCGGGGTGGACCTCACCCTGCGCCGCGGCGAGACCCTCGGCATCGTCGGCGAGTCCGGCTCCGGGAAGTCCGTCACCGCGCTGTCCGTGCTCGGGCTGCTGCCGGGCACCGCCCGGATCGCGGGCTCGGTGCGGCTGGACGGCCGGGAACTGGTCGGCCTGCCCGGCAGGGAACTCGCCGCGATCCGCGGCCGCCGGGTCGCCATGGTGTTCCAGGACCCGCTGTCCGCCTTCACCCCGGTCTACCGGATCGGCGACCAGATCGCCGAGGCCGTCCGGATCCACCAGCCGGTCGACCGGGCCACCGCCCGCCGCCGGGCCGCCGAACTCCTCGACCTGGTCGGCATCCCGGCGCCCGACCGGGCCCTGGACAGCTTCCCCCACGAGTTCTCCGGCGGCATGCGCCAGCGCGCCATGATCGCCATGGCCATCGCCAACCAGCCCGACATCCTGCTCGCCGACGAGCCCACCACCGCGCTGGACGTCACCATCCAGGCCCAGGTGCTCGACGTGCTGCGCACCGCCCGGCAGGAGACCGGCGCGGCGCTCGTCCTGGTCAGCCACGACCTCGGGGTGATCGCCGGGGCGGCCGACCGGGTCGCCGTGATGTACGCGGGCCGGGTGGTCGAGACCGCCGGGGTGGACGAGCTGTTCGCGGCGCCGCGCCACCCGTACACCCTCGGACTGATCGGCGCGCTGCCCCGGCTGGACGGGCGCGGCGGCCCGCTGGTGCCGATCCCCGGCGCCCCGGCGCCGATGGCCGAACTGCCGCCCGGCTGCCCGTTCGCCGCGCGCTGCCCGCTCGCGGAGGAGCGCTGCTCGACGGCCGAGCCCGAGCTGGTGGGCACCGAGGCCGGACCGGCGGGCCCGGACGGCCACCTGGCCGCGTGCGTGCGGTCGGCGGAGCTGGCCGAGCGGCGGCCCGCGCCGAACGAGGTGTACCCCGTGCCGGACCTGCCCCCGGGGCCCGCCGCCGGGGACCGCTCGGCCCGGCCGCAGGTGCTCTCGGTGACCGGGCTGGGCAAGACCTTCCCGCTGCTCAAGGGCACGGTGTTCAAGCGGAGGGTCGGCGAGGTCTACGCGGTGGACGGCGTCGACCTGGACCTGCGCCAGGGCGAGACCCTCGGCCTGGTCGGGGAGTCCGGCTCGGGCAAGTCCACCACGCTGTTCGAGCTGCTGAGCCTGGGCGCCCCGGAGACCGGCCGGATCGAGCTGCTCGGCCACGACACCGCCCGGCTCACCCGGTCCGAGGCCCAGCGGCTCCGCTCCGAACTGCAGATCGTCTTCCAGGACCCGATGGCCAGCCTCGACCCCCGGATGCCGGTCGGCGACATCGTCGCCGAGCCGCTGCGCGCCCAGCACGCCCCGCGCGAGGAGGTCGCCCGCCGGGTGCCCGAGCTGCTCCGCCAGGTCGGGCTCGACCCGGACCACGCGGTCCGCTACCCGCACCAGTTCTCCGGCGGGCAGCGCCAGCGGATCTCCATCGCCCGGGCCCTCGCCGTCCGGCCCAAACTGCTGGTGCTGGACGAACCGGTCTCCGCCCTGGACGTCTCGATCCAGGCCGGGGTGCTCAACCTGCTCCAGTCGCTCAAGGCCGAACTCGGGCTGTCCTACCTGTTCGTCTCGCACGACCTCTCGGTGATCCGGCACCTCGCCGACCGGGTCAGCGTGATGTACCTCGGCCGGACGGTCGAGCAGGGCCCGGTCACCAGCGTCTTCGAACGGCCCCGCCACCCGTACACCCGGGCGCTGCTCTCCGCCGTGCCGCTGCCCGACCCCGCCGCCGAACGGGCCCGCGACCGCATCCTGCTGGCCGGCGACCCGCCCTCCCCCACCGAGCGCCGCACCGGCTGCCCGTTCCGCACCCGCTGCCCGCTCTACGCCGGGCTCGCGGACGCCACGGCCCGGGCGCGCTGCGAGCAGGAGCGCCCGGGCCTCGACGGCGACCGGGCGGGGGCCGGAGCGGGAGCCGGGGCGGAGGGCGACCACCGGGCCGCCTGTCATCACCCGGGGTGACGACGGAATCCTCACCTCCGGTGACCGGCCGAATACGATTCGGCAGAACGGCTTGCCGACGTGTACTGTCTTCCACGTCAGCAAGCGCCGCTAGCTCAGTTGGTTAGAGCAGCTGACTCTTAATCAGCGGGTCCGGGGTTCGAGTCCCTGGCGGCGCACAGACAGCCGGAAGGCCCCTT
>NZ_JBHYGR010000133.1:0-26705 GCF_042738155.1 Kitasatospora sp. NPDC059088
GGTGCGCGCGCCCGCCCCCGCCCCCCCCCCCCCCCGCCCCCCGCGGGCGGCCCCCCCCCCCGCCCCCGCCCCCCCCCCGAGAGGTCGTAACCGGTCACCCGGTGACCGGCCTTGACCAGGTTGGCGGCCATCGGGCCGCCCATGTTGCCGAGTCCGACGAATCCGATCGCGAGGGTCACCAGCGCTCCAGGGGTGTGGTGGCGGCGAGGCCGAGTTCACGCTCGCCGAGCGGGGCGAAGTAGCGGGCCACGACGGCGTCCTCGACCTCGGCCAGGGTGGCCGGGTGCCAGCGCGGCGAGCGGTCCTTGTCGATCACCTGGGCCCGGATGCCCTCCGCGAGGTCCGGGGTGGCCAGCGCCGCGCAGGAGATCCGGTACTCCTGGTCGAGCACCGCCTCCAGCGGGCCGAGCGCCCGGGCCCGGCGCAGGGCGGCGAGCGTCGCCTTCACGGCGCTCGGGGAGTTGGCCGCGATCCGGTCGGCGGCCGCCTTCGCCTCCGGTTCGCCGCTGTCGCCGAGCCGGTCGAGGATCTCCTCGACGGAACCGGCCGCGTAGCAGCGGTCGATCCAACCGCGCTGCCCGGCCAGCGGACCGGGCGGCGCGGCGGCGACGTGCCGTTCCAGGGCGTCGTGCACGGGCCGTTCGGCCAGGTCGTCCAGCAGCGCCGGGAGGCGTTCGGCGGGCACGTGGTGGTCGGCGAGCCCGCAGAGCAGGGCGTCCGCGGCGCCGACGGAGCCGGCCGTCAGGGCCAGGTGGGTGCCGAGTTCGCCGGGGGCGAGGGCGAGCAGGTAGGTGCCGCCGACGTCGGGGACGAAGCCGATCCCGGTCTCCGGCAGGGCGATCCGGGTGCGTTCGGTGACGATCCGGACGCTGCCGTGGGCGGAGACGCCGACTCCGCCGCCCATCACGATGCCGTCCATCACGGCCACGTAGGGCTTGGGGTAGCGGGCGATCCGGACGTTGAGGTGGTACTCGTCGCGCCAGAACTCCTCGGCGGCGCCCGGGTCCCCGCCGGTGGCGGCACGGTGGATGGCCACGATGTCGCCGCCCGCGCAGAGCCCGCGCTCCCCGGCGCCGGTGATCACCACGGTGGCCACGGCCGGGTCGTGCTCCCAGTCGTCCAGGGCGCGCGCGATGCGCCGGACCATGCCGTGGGTGAGGGCGTTGAGCGCCTTGGGGCGGTTGAGGACGATCAGCCCGGCGCGGCCCTCGCGGTGGACCAGGACCTCCTCGGCACTCATCAGGCGGCTCCGATCAGGCCGCGGGCGACGATGACGCGCATGATCTCGTTGGTCCCTTCCAGGATCTGGTGCACCCGCAGGTCGCGGACGATCTTCTCGATGCCGTACTCGGCCAGGTAGCCGTAGCCGCCGTGGAGTTGGAGCGCCTGGTTGGCCACCTCGAAGCCGGTGTCGGTGGCGTGCCGCTTGGCCATCGCGCACAGCTGCGGTGCCCGCCGGTCGCCCCGGTCCAGGGCCGCGGCGGCCCGCCAGAGCAGCGCCCGGGCGGCCTCCAGCTCGGTGGCCATGTCGGCGAGCCGGAACTGCAGCGCCTGGGCGTGCAGCAGCCGGGCGCCGAAGGCCTCCCGGTCGGCGAGGTGGGCGGTGGTGCGCTCCAGGGCGCTCTGGGCGCCGCCGAGCGAGCAGGCGGCGATGCCGAGCCGGCCGCCGTTCAGGCCGGCCATGGCGATCCGGAAGCCCTCGCCCTCGCCGCCGAGCAGGCGGTCGGCGGGCAGCCGGACGCCGTCCAGGACGACCTGGCGGGTGGGCTGGGCGTTCCAGCCCATCTTCCGCTCGTCGGGGCCGAAGGAGAGCCCCGGGTCGTCCCGCTCCACCACGAAGGCGGACACCCCGGAGGCGCCCGGGCCGCCGGTGCGCGCCATCACCACGTACACCCGGGCCGCGCCCGCGCCGGAGATGAACTGCTTGACGCCGTCCAGCACCCAGTGGTCGCCGTCGCGCACCGCCCGGGTGGCGAGCGCGGCGGCGTCGGAGCCGGCGCCGGGTTCGGTGAGGCAGTAGCTGCCCAGGTCCTCGGCGGTGCAGAGTGCGGGCAGCCAGCGGTGGCGCTGGTCCTCGCTGCCGTAGCGGTCGACCATCCAGCCGACCATGTTGTGGATGGACAGGTAGGCGGCGACGGACGGGCAGCCGCCCGCCAGTGCTTCGAAGACCACCACGCCATCCAGCCGGGAGAGTTGGGAGCCGCCGACGTCCTCCCGGACGTAGACCCCGGCGAGGCCGAGGTCGGCGGCCTTGCGCAGCACGTCCACCGGGAAGTGCTTGGCCTGGTCCCACTCGACCGCGTGCGGGGCCAGGTACTCGGCGGCGAAGGCTCCGACGGCCTCGGCGATCGCGGCCTGGTCCTCCGTCAGTTCACTGGTGTGCACGGCGTTCACCCCATCGTCGGCATGGTGAAGCTCGCGCCCTCCTTGACCCCGGAGGGCCAGCGCGAGGTGACGGTGCGGGTGCGGGTGTAGAAGCGGATCGAGTCCGGACCGTGCTGGTTGAGGTCGCCGAAGGCGGAGCGCTTCCAGCCGCCGAAGGTGTGGTAGGCGATCGGCACCGGGATCGGCACGTTGACGCCGACCATGCCGGTGTCCACCCGGCGGGCGAAGTCCCGGGCGGTGTCGCCGTCCCGGGTGTAGATGGCCACGCCGTTGCCGAACTCGTGCTCGCTGGGCAGCCGCAGCGCCTCCTCGTAGTCGGCGGCGCGGACCACGGTGAGCACCGGGCCGAAGATCTCCTCGCGGTGGATCCGCATGTCCGGGGTCACCCGGTCGAACAGCGAGGCGCCGAGGAAGTAGCCGCCCTCGTGGCCCTCAAGGCGGAAGTCCCGCCCGTCGACGACGAGTTCGGCGCCCTCCCGGGCCCCGAGGTCGAGGTACCCGCGGACCCGCTCCAGCGCGTCGGCGCCGACCAGCGGGCCGAAGTCGGCAGCCGGGTCGTCCGAGCGGCCGACCTTGAGCGCGGCGATCCGCTCGACCAGCTTGGCCACCAGCGCGTCCGCGGTCTCCTCCCCCACCGGGACGGCCACCGAGATCGCCATGCAGCGCTCCCCCGCCGAGCCGTAGCCGGCGCCGATCAGCGCGTCGGCGGCCTGGTCGAGGTCGGCGTCCGGCATCACGATCATGTGGTTCTTCGCGCCGCCGAAGCACTGCGCCCGCTTCCCGTGGGCGGCGGCCGTCGCGTAGACGTACTGGGCGATCGGGGTGGAGCCGACGAAGCCGACGGCCTGCACCCGCTCGTCCTCCAGCAGGGTGTCCACCGCCTCCTTGCCGCCGTTGACCACGTTGAGCACGCCCGGCGGCAGCCCGGCCTCCAGGAACAGCTCGGCGAGCCGAAGCGGCACCGACGGGTCCCGCTCGGAGGGCTTGAGAACGAAGGAGTTGCCGCAGGCCAGCGCGGGTGCGGCCTTCCACAGCGGGATCATCGCCGGGAAGTTGAACGGCGTGATGCCGGCGACCACGCCGAGCGGCTGGCGCATCGAGTAGACGTCGATGCCGGTGCCGGCGTTGTCGGTGAACTCGCCCTTCAACAGGTGCGGGATCCCGGCGGCGAACTCCACCACCTCCAGGCCGCGTTGGAGGTCGCCGTGGGCGTCGGCCACGGTCTTGCCGTGCTCGGCGGAGAGCAGCCGGGCCAGCTCCTCCTTCTCCTGCTCGACCAGTTGCAGGAAGCGCAGCAGCACCCGCGCCCGCCGCTGCGGGTTCCAGGCCGCCCACCCGGGCTGGGCCTGGGCGGCGTCGGCGATCACCGCCTCGACCTCGGCCCGGTCGGCCAGCGGCACCCGGGCCTGCACCCGGCCGGTGTTGGGGTCGAAGACGTCGCCGTAGCGGCCGGACGTCCCGGCGACGCGCTTGCCGCCGATGAAGTGGGTCAGTTCGCGGACCATCGGTTCCTTCTCTCGTCACGGGTGGGGAGAGGAGGAATGGAGAGAGCACGCCGCGGCATCGGACGTACGGTCGTACGCCGTCGCGGCAGGCGTAAAGTGACGAACCGTCAGGAGCGATGGGCCCCGACGGTCGGCAGCACGGCAGCGGAGCGGGAACAGCGGCCCGGAGTCATGCGTGTCGTCTCCATCCTCGTGGAAAACACGGATCATCCGCGGCCGGTATCCTGACTCCCGGATCCACGCCCGCCCCCTGGCCTTCCCGGCTGGCTGCCAGTGGCCGTCATCTGCGAGGACGAACTCCCCGGTCACAGTGGCGGGACCGTGCCGGACTCACACCGGCTTCCCTGACACCGCGGACCTGCCGTCGACCATATAGTTGGACGTCCTAGCAAGTCCAGACCCACCGCCGCGCGGCGCGGGCCCGAGCGGTCACAGGGGCACGACGGGTCACAGGGCCAGGACGGGCCGGTGGCGGTCGAGCCAGAGCGCGAGGTCGACCACGCGTTCCTGTAGAGCGAGGTGTCCGTGTCCCCGACACCGATCGGCGAGTCCCGGGCCGCGACCACGGCCCTTCGCCGGACCGGCGGCGGGTCATCGGACCGCCGCCCCCGGGCGCCGTTCGATCGCGTTCAGCCGGCCGAAGCCGCGGAGAGGTCCAGCAGTCCCTCCTTGGCCTGGCGCACCAGGTCGCGGAACTGGTCCTCGCTCATCCGGATCTGCTGACCGAAGTCGTCGGTGATCCTCACCCGCCGGTCCACCGGGGCCTCCCGGTCCAGGAACACCTGGGGGCAACCGCAGTTGCAGTTGCCGCAGAACGTCGCGAAGGGCTGTGGCGTCTCGTCGCCGGCCATCCGTCCCACCTCACTTCCGCCCGTGGTGCACGGGGCTTCCGGGCTGGCGATGCCCGCCGCCCAATGTCACCAAACCCGATGGCAGGAAGGGTGGTTGTACTCGTCCGACGGCCCTCCGGGGGCTGCCTCGCCCCGTGCGGCACCGCTCAGGAGGACGCCGGGTACGGGACGAAGGTGCTGGTGTGCTCGTCGACGGCCAGCGGGCGGCCGATCGCCGGGGCCGAGCGCTGGGCGCAGGCCGGGCGTTCGCAGACCTTGCAGCCCAGGCCGATCGGGGTGGCGGCGGCCTCGTCGGTCAGGTGGAGGCCTGCGGAGTAGACGAGGCGGGACGCGTGGCGGAGTTCGCAGCCGAGGCCGATGGCGAAGGTCTTGCCGGGTCGGCCCCAGCCGCCGGGCGAGCGGGTGACGGCGCGGGCCGTCCACAGGTAGCGGCGCCCGTCCGGCATGGCGGCGACCTGGACGTGGACCCGGCCCGGGGCGGCGAAGGCGTCGTAGACGTTCCACAGCGGGCAGGTGCCACCGGTGCGGGAGAAGTGGAAGGGCGTGGCGGACTGCCGCTTGGAGACGTTCCCGGCCCGGTCGACCCGGACGAAGGAGAACGGCACCCCGCGCAGGCCGGGGCGCTGGAGGGTGCTGAGGCGGTGGCAGACCGTCTCGTAGCCGACGCCGAAGTGGTCGGCGAGGTGCTCGATGTCGTAGCGGGCGGACTCGGCCTCGGCGTGGAAGGCGGCGTAGGGCAGGACGAGGGCAGCGGCGAAGTAGTTGGCCAGGCCGATCCGGGTGAGCGAGTGCGCGGCCGAGCCTTCGGGGCTGTCCTGGGCGGCGAGTTCGGAGAGCAGCGCGTCGTGTTCCAGGTAGCCGAGCTGGGTGGCCAGCCGGAAGGCCTGCTGGCCGGGGCGCAGCCGGTCCGACAGCCGCAGGGTCCGGGTCCGCGGCTCGTACCGGTGCAGCTGCTCCCCGCCGGAGGCGAGCCGTACGCCGTGTACGTCGGCCAGCCGTTCGGCCAGCACCGCCCGCACCCCGCCGCGCCGCAGCCGGATCTCGCCCGCCAACTCCTCGGCGGCGGTGTCGAGTTCATGGACGTAGTTCTGCCGGCGGTAGAAGAACTCGCGGACCTCCTCGTGCGGGGTCCGGGTGTCGGCGGCCGGGCCCCGGTCCCCCGCGAGGACGGCGAGCTGCTCGGCCAGGGTGCGACGGCCGCGCCCGAGGTCGGTCAACAGCCGTGCCACGGCGGGCAGTCGGGTGGCGACCTCGTCGAGGTCACCGGGGGTGATCCGGCCGGCCGCGAGCTCCTCGCCGAGGCCGTCGCGCAGTTCGGCGGCGAGCCGGGCGCTGTCCGGCGGGGCGAAGTACCCGGCCTCCACGCCGAACGCCTCGGTGAGCCGCAGCAGGACGGGGACGGTCAGCGGGCGGGCGTCGTGCTCCAGCTGGTTGAGGTAGCTGGGCGAGAGGTCGATCATCCGCGCCGTGGCGGCCTGGCTCAGTCCGCGTTCCTCCCGGAGCCGGCGCAGCCTGGCCCCGGCGAAGGCCTTCCCCATCGCCCCGCACCTCCGTGTCCGGCCGTCGGGTCGGGCCGGTGCGGCGCAGCCTAGCCGCAACGCCTCCGGGCAAGCCTTCGCAAGCTTCGCGGATTCGCCGGGCGGGCTTCGCGGAACTTGGCACGGCTCCACCGGTGACGGCGGCCGCGTCGGCTGCCAGAGTCGGTGCTGCGGCCGGGAGGCGCCCAGAACGGTGGCGAACGGGCAGGTCAACTGCCCTGACCTGTCGTCCGGGTGACCACGTCCCGCGGTGTTCCACCGCTGCCCGGCGCCACCCGGCCGCCCTCTCGCCACGTCGTGAGAGGTCGCTCACATCCTTCGCAACGTCCTTCGCAGAGCATCCCCGGGAGTCGATCACCATGACCCAGTCGGTTCGGCAGCAGCAGGAGCAGCAGGCGGCGGAGCTGGCCGCCCGGTGGGCGTCCGACCCCCGCTGGGCCGGCATCGAGCGCACGTACGGCGCGGCGGACGTCGTCCGGCTGTCCGGTACGGTGCGCGAGGAGCACACCCTGGCCCGGCGCGGCGCCGAGCGCCTGTGGAAGCAGCTCCACGAGCAGGACTACGTGCACGCCCTGGGCGCGCTGACCGGTGGTCAGGCCGTCCAGATGGTCAAGGCCGGGCTCCAGGCGATCTACCTGTCCGGCTGGCAGGTCGCGGCCGACGCCAACCAGGCCGGCCAGACCTACCCCGACCAGAGCCTCTACCCCGCCAACTCCGTCCCCCAGGTGGTGCGTCGGATCAACAACGCGCTGCTGCGCGCCGACGGGATCGACGCCGCCGAGGGCACCGACGGCGGCCCGGACTGGCTGGTGCCGATCGTCGCCGACGCCGAGGCGGGCTTCGGCGGCCCGCTGAACGCCTTCGAGCTCACCAAGGCCATGATCGCGGCCGGCGCCGCGGGCATCCACTACGAGGACCAGCTGGCCTCCGAGAAGAAGTGCGGCCACCTCGGCGGCAAGGTGCTCGTCCCCACCGCCCAGCACGTCCGCACCCTCAACGCGGCCCGCTTGGCCGCCGACATCGCCGACGTGCCGACCCTGGTCGTCGCCCGCACCGACGCGCTGGCCGCCAACCTGCTCACCACCGACGTGGACGAGCGCGACGCCCGCTTCTGCACCGGCGAGCGCACCGCCGAGGGCTTCTACCGGGTCGAGCCCGGCATGGCGCCGGTGATCTCCCGCGGCCTGGCCTTCGCCCCGTACGCGGACCTCATCTGGGTGGAGACCGGCACCCCGGACCTCGCCCAGGCCCGGGAGTTCGCCGAGGCGCTCAAGGCCGAGTACCCGGACAAGATGCTGGCCTACAACTGCTCGCCCTCCTTCAACTGGAAGGCCGCCCTGGACGACGACCGGATCGCCAAGTTCCAGCGGGAGTTGGGCGCGATGGGCTACCGCTTCCAGT
This sequence comes from Kitasatospora sp. NPDC059088, assembly GCF_042738155.1. Taxonomy (NCBI): domain Bacteria; kingdom Bacillati; phylum Actinomycetota; class Actinomycetes; order Kitasatosporales; family Streptomycetaceae; genus Kitasatospora; species Kitasatospora sp. NPDC059088. Next base: position 7,681 of record NZ_JBHYGR010000133.1, read on the forward strand.
TCATCACGCTGGCCGGCTTCCACGCCCTCAACCACTCGATGTTCCAGCTGGCCCGCGGCTACGCCGAGCACGGCATGACGGCCTACGTCGACCTCCAGGAGGCCGAGTTCGCGGCAGTGCCGGACGGCTACACGGCCGTGAAGCACCAGCGCGAGGTCGGCACCGGCTACTTCGACCAGGTCTCCACCGCGCTCAACCCCGACGCCGAGACCCTGGCGCTGAGCGGCTCCACCGAGGCCGAGCAGTTCCACTGATCCTCCGGTCCCCGCCCGCCCGGTGGGTTCGGTCGTCCACCCACCGGAGCGTGCCACCCCGGCGGCCCGTACGGCGGAGCGAGGGAGCTCCGTGCCGCCCACCCGCCCGACCCGCCCGACCCGCCCCCGCCTGCTTCCCTGGAGAACCGGATGAGCCAGTCCCGTCGCGTCGAGGTCCTCGGAGAGCCCGAGGACCGCTTCGAGGAGGTCCTCACCCCCGAGGCCCTCGCCTTCCTCGCCCGGCTGCACGACGGGTTCGCCGCCCGCCGCACCGAGCTGCTCGCCGAACGCGCGCGCCGCGCCGCCGAGTTGGCGTCCGGCGACACCCTGGACTTCCGCCCCGAGACCGCCGCCGTCCGCGCGGACGCCAGCTGGCGGGTGGCCGGCGCCGGCCCCGGCCTCACCGACCGCCGGGTGGAGATCACCGGCCCGCCCGAGCGCCGGATGGCCGTCAACGCCCTCAACTCCGGCGCGAAGGTGTGGCTCGCGGACTTCGAGGACGCCACCTCCCCCACCTGGCACAACCTGGTGACCGGCCAGCTGAACCTGGCCGACGCGATCGAGCGCCGGATCGAGGAGACCACCCCGGACGGCAAGCACTACTCCGTCGGGACCGACCCGGCCACCATCGTGGTCCGCCCGCGCGGCTGGCACCTGGACGAGGCCCACTTGCTGATCGACGGCCGCCCGGCCGTCGGCGCCCTGGTCGACTTCGGCCTCTACCTCTTCCACTGCGGCCGGCGCCAGATCGAACGCGGCAGCGGCCCGTACTTCTACCTGCCCAAGCTGGAGAACCACCTCGAAGCCCGGCTGTGGAACGACGTCTTCACCGCCGCCCAGGCCGAGTTGGGCATCCCGTACGGGACGGTCCGCGCCACCGTGCTGATCGAGACCATCACCGCCGCCTTCGAGATGGACGAGATCCTCTACGAACTGCGCGACCACGCCGCCGGGTTGAACGCGGGCCGCTGGGACTACCTGTTCAGCCTGATCAAGAACTTCGCCCAGCACGGCCCGCGTTACGTCCTGCCGGACCGCGCCACCCTCACCATGACCCAGCCCTTCCTGCGCGCCTACACCGACCTCCTCGTGCGCACCTGCCACCGGCGCGGCGCCCACGCCATCGGCGGGATGGCCGCCGCGATCCCCCAGCGCGACCCGGCCGCCAACGCCGTCGCCCTGACCAAGGTGCGGGCCGACAAGGAGCGGGAGGCCGGGGACGGCTTCGACGGCTCCTGGGTCGCCCACCCCGGCCTGGTGGACACCTGCCGCACCGCCTTCGACGCCGTCCTCGGCGCGTTCCCGCACCAGCTCGACCGCACCCGCGCGGACGTCGAGGTCACCGCCGACGACCTGCTGGGCGTGCACCGGCTGTCCGCCGGCCTGCCCACCGACCAGGGGCTGCGCGCCAACGTCGCCGTCGCCCTGCGCTACCTCACCGCCTGGCTCGGCGGCGCCGGCGCCGTCGCCGTGTTCGGCCTGATGGAGGACGTCGCCACCGCCGAGATCGCCCGCTGCCAGATCTGGCAGTGGCAGCACCACTGCACCCGGCTCACCGGCGGCTCGCTCGCCACCCCGGACCTGGTGCGCCGGCTGATCGACCGCGAGCGCGCCGCCCTCCTCGCCGAGGGCGTCGACCCCGAGCTCCTCGACGCCGCCGTACGGGTCCTCACCGAGACCTCCCTCGGCGACGAACTGCCCGCCTTCCTCACCACCGAGGCCTACGCCCGCCACCTGGTCCGCGTGCGCGCCACGGCCTGAGCCACACCACCACGGAGGCACCGCACCATGAACGACATCCGAACGACCGAGCTCCCGACGGACGAGACCCGAACGAACGAGATCCGCCGCGTCGCCGTCGTCGGCGCCGGAAAGATGGGCGCGGGCATCGCCGAGGTCTTCGCCCGCGCCGGCCTGGACACCGTCGTCTGCGAGAAGGACCGGGCCGCGCTCCGGGCCGCCCGCGGCCGCATCGACCGCTCCCTGCACCGCGCCGTCGACCGCGGCCGGATCGACCCGGCCGAGCGCGAGTCCTCCTGGGCGCACCTGCTGTTCGCCGACGACCCGGCGGCGCTGGCGGACCGCCAGCTCGTCGTCGAGGCCGTCGTCGAGGACGAGCACGCCAAGACCGAGGTGCTCACCACCCTCGACAAGGTCCTCGTCGACGACGGGGCGATCCTCGCCACCAACACCTCGTCCATCCCGGTCACCCGCCTCGGCATCGCCACCGGCCGCGCCTCGCACGTCCTCGGCCTGCACTTCTTCAACCCGGCGCCGGTGATGCCGCTGGTCGAACTCGTCTCCTCGCTGCACACCGACCGCACCGCCCTGCGCCGGGTCGAGGCCTTCGCCCGGGACGCCCTCGGCAAGCACGTCATCCACTCGCGCGACCGGGCCGGCTTCGTCGTCAACGCCCTGCTGGTGCCCTACCTGCTGTCCGCGATCCGGATGGCCGAGGCCGGCCACGCCACCCCGGAGGACATCGACGCCGGCATGGTCCACGGCTGCGCCCACCCGATGGGCCCGCTCGCCCTCGCCGACCTGATCGGCCTGGACACCGTCGAGGCCATCGCCCGCTCCCTGTACGACGAGTACAAGGAGCCCCTCTACGCCCCGCCGCCACTGCTCTCCCGGATGGTCGAGGCCGGCCTCCTCGGTCGCAAGAGCGGCCACGGCTTCCACCCCCACCGGACGTCCTGACCCCGGATCACCGGGCCCGAGAAGAGCACCGGGCCGCGCCGGGCCGAACCAGGCCGAGCCGAGCAGAACCAAACAGCAGGTCAATTCTCCCCAAAGCCCTGGTAAAGTTCCTCCTCGTGCCGCAACGGGGGGACCGCGGCCGTTTCCAGGGGGGGCATCACCGCCGGCCTCGTTCCACCGGACCGCCACGGTGGCGGAGGTGCCGCCCTGCTCGCGCCCGGCCGCCCCGCGGTCTCCCCCGTGCCCCGGAGAGGGGTGGCGGCGCTCCACCGGAACACGGGAGACAGCTCATGGCTGACGAGATGGTTCGTCTGGCTCAGAAGTTCATCAACACGACCTACAACAGCGGTGCCATGCTCGGCATCTCGAAGCTGGAGGAGGACGGCCGCACCGGCTGGCCGACCATGTACGCGCTGACCCGCGCGCTCCAGTACGAGATGGGCATCACCGCGCTGTCGAACTCCTTCGGCCCGACCACCCTCTCGACCCTCCAGGCCAAGTACCCGAGGCTCGACGAGTCGACCGTCCCGTCCGCGAACTTCTGCCGTATCCTCCAGGCCGCCCTGTACTGCAAGGGCTACGACGGCGGCGAGATCGACGGGAAGTACAACGACCGGGTGAAGGCCGCGGTCGGCAGGCTCAAGACCCACATGGGCCTGGAGTCGGTGTTCCCGGGCAGCGCCCTCGAACCCAAGGTGGTCAAGGGCCTGCTCACCATGGACGCCTACGTCACCGTCAACGGCGGCACGGACGGCGTCCGGGCCATCCAGCGGTGGCTGAACGGCCGCTACGTCAACCGCAAGGACTTCTTCGTCATCCCCTGCGACGGGCACCACTCCCGGGACGTCGCCAAGTCCATGCTGCTGGCGATCCAGTACGAGCTGGGCATGGCCGACGGCACCGCGAACGGCGCCTTCGGCCCCGGCACCCAGGCGGGGTTGAAGGGCCGCACCCTCACGGTCGGCGCCACCGGCACCTGGCCGACGCTGTTCACCGCGGCGATGATCCTCAACAAGCGGGACGTCCCGCTCGGCGACTTCACCGCCACCGTGAAGAGCGGCGTGGAGGCCTTCCAGTCCTTCGTGAAGCTGCCGGTCACCGGCGCGGGCGACTTCCAGACCTGGGCCTCGCTGCTGGTCTCCTACGGCGACCAGAGCCGCCGGGGCACGGCCTGCGACGGCGTCACCAAGATCACCCCGGCCCGCGCCCAGGCGCTCAAGGACGCCGGCTACCAGTACATCGGCCGGTACCTCTCCAACGCCTCGACCACCAGCCTGCCGGAGAAGCAGATCCAGCCGGGCGAGCTGGCCACCATCAAGCAGTACGGCCTGCGCTGCTTCCCGATCTACCAGACCTGGAGCCGGTCGGCGGACTACTTCGGCTACGAGCAGGGCAACAACGACGCCTTCCGCGCGGTCGAGTGGGCGCGCTTCCACGGCTTCAAGCCCGGCACCACCATCTACTTCGCCGTCGACTACGACGCGATGGACGGCGAGGTCACCGCCAAGATCGTCCCGCACTTCCGGGGCGTCCACCACACCATCAGCGAGAACTCCCCGTACCGGGTGGGGATCTACGGCCCGCGCAACGTCTGCCAGCGGGTCGCCGACGCGGGCTACGCGGAGACCAGCTTCGTCTCCGACATGTCCAGCGGCTTCTCCGGCAACCTCGGCTACCCGATGCCGACCAACTGGGCCTTCGACCAGATCGCCACCATCACCGTCGGCTCGGGCGCGGGCGCCATCGAGATCGACAACAACATCGCCTCCGGCCGGGACACCGGCCAGGGCGACTTCGACCCGGGCCTGCCCAGCGTCGCCGGGCTCGACGTGGACCTGGACAAGACCGCCTACCGCGACCCGATGCTGCGCGACGTGCAGAAGTACCTCACCTCGATCGGCGTCCCGGAGACCGGCGGCTCCGGCTGGACGGACTCCGACTGGGTCACCCTCGGCGGGGTCTCCACCACCAAGGCGTACGACCTGGTGCTCAGCGCGGACTGGCTGTTCACCGCGCTGGCCCGCGAGTTGAAGCTGCGCAAGGCCCTGATCCAGGCCCCCGTCCTGTGGGAGCTGCGCAAGCTGAACCCGCTCGACGCGGTCTCCGACGCCGGCGTCCGCAACGGGATCCTGGAGGACTGCAGCACGGGCTGGGGCCAGATCTTCGCCCGGGTCGCCATCGCCGCCCGCAACTACTGCCTCAAGGAAGGCCTGATCAACGGCTCCCCGCTGGCCGAGCCCAACCTGCGGGAGGTCTGGGACAAGCTCCAGGACCCGGCCTACAACATCCGCTCGGTCGCCTACCTGACGGTCTACAACGCCCACCAGCTCAAGATCGCCCGCCCCGACCTGACCACCGGCCCGGCCGACACCCAGGCCCTGCTCGCCCGGTACAACGGCCTCGGCGAGGACGCCCAGCAGTACGGCCGCGAGCTGATCGGCCTGTACAACGTCCTGGAGGGCTACAACCTGCTCTCCCGCACCAAGTGAGCTCCGCTGCCCCGGCGGACGCCGAACGGCCCCGGGACTACTCCCCCACCGCCGCCGTCGTGAACCTCCTGCTGGGGGTGCCCGGCATCGTCCCGGTCTGGCTGCTCTACTACTTCGCCGCCAACTGGCCGCTCGCCGCGCTCGGTTGGACCAGCCGTGAGCCGACGGAGAACGACGGTGTCCTGCCGTGGCTGCTGCTGCCCGGCCCCCTGGTGCTCGGCTCCGCCGTCCTGTGGTGGTTCGCCAACCGCGCCCTGCGGCGCCGCACCGCCCCGCACGGCCGCCGCGCGGTGTACTGGCCGACCAGCGTCCTGCTGACCCTGGTGCCCACCTTCGTGCTCATCGTCGTCCTGTAGGAGAAAGAGAGTTGGAAAACGTGCAGACCACCGTCACCCGGCGCACCGTCACCCGACGGACCGCCGTCCGGGGCGCCGCCGTCCTCGGCGCGGCCGCGGCCACGGCCGCCCTGCTCCCGGGCACGGCCTCGGCCGCCCCGGGCACCACCCCGCCGCAGGCTCCCGGGCTCCCCGAACGGAAGCTCCCCACCAGCGCCAACGGCTGGACGATCGAGAAGGAGGCCAACCACGTCTCCACCGTCTGGACCCGCCAGGTCGCCGGCACCGGGCTCTCGGTCGACCTCCGGATCGGCGACGTCGAGGAGATCCTCGTCCACCTGATCCGGCGCTTCCACTACGAGGTGGAGGAACTCCCCGACGGCGACCTGCTCGGCTGGCAGGAGATCGGCGGGCTGCGGACGGCACTGCCGGAGTCGAACCTCGCCTCCGGCACCGCCGTCCGCATCCGCCCCGGCGCCTCGGCCAAGGGCGGCCTCTTCGCCCACCAGGAACTGGTGCTGCGCGACATCCTCGCCGACTGCCAGGGCGTGGTGCGCTGGGGCGGGGACGACGACGAGGTGGACGAGTCGCTGTTCTACCTCGCCCTCGGCCCGCAGGACCGCCGGGTGAACCGGCTCGCCGACCGCCTGCGCGGCTGGGCCGAACGCCCCGGCTCGGGCGCCGGCACCCCGGTGGACGTGGCCTCCCCGGACCGCCGCACCGAGGCGAGCACCTTGGCCCGCACCCAGCGCGCGGGCTGACCACCCCACGGGGGCGGGCCCGGCAGCCGTGCCGCGCCCGCCCCCGAACCCGTCCGATCGGCCCGCCTGATCAGCCCATCTGATCAACCCGCCCGATCAGCCCGCGAGTTCGGCCCGCAGGCGGCGGGCGGCGGCGACCAGGCTTTCCAGCGAGGCGCGGGTCTCGGGCCAGCCGCGGGTCTTGAGGCCGCAGTCGGGGTTGACCCAGAGCCGCTCGGCGGGGATCGCCGCCAGTCCGGCCCGCAGCAGCTCGACGGCCTCCTCGGTGCTCGGCACCCGCGGGGAGTGGATGTCCCAGACACCCGGGCCGACCTCGCGCGGGTACCCGGCGGAGGCCAGTTCCCCGGCGACCTCCATGTGCGAACGGGTCGCCTCCAGGGAGATCACGTCGGCGTCGAGTTCGTCGATCGCGGTCATGATCGCGCCGAACTCGGCGTAGCACATGTGGGTGTGCACCTGGGTGTCGGCGCGCACGCCCGAGGTGGCCAGCCGGAAGGCCTCGGTGGCCCAGTCCAGGTAGGCCGGGCGGCCGGCGGCGCGCAGCGGCAGGGTCTCGCGCAGGGCCGGTTCGTCGACCTGGACGACGGCGGCGCCCGCGGCCTCCAGGTCGGCGACCTCGTCGCGCAGGGCGAGGGCCACCTGCCGGGCGGTCTCGGCGAGCGGCTGGTCGTCGCGGACGAAGGACCAGGCGAGCATGGTGACCGGGCCGGTCAGCATGCCCTTGACCGGGCGGTCGGTCAGGTCCTGGGCGTAGCGGAACCAGTCGACGGTCATCGGCTGCGGGCGGGAGATGTCCCCGGCCAGGACCGGCGGCCGGACGTAGCGGGTGCCGTAGGACTGCACCCAGCCGTGCCGGGTGGCCAGGTAGCCGGTGAGCTGCTCGGCGAAGTACTGGACCATGTCGTTGCGCTCGGGCTCGCCGTGCACCAGGACGTCCAGGCCGGCCTTCTCCTGGTAGGCGACCACCTCGCGGACCTCCGCCTCCATCCGCTCCCGGTACGCGGCGGCGTCGATCCGCCCGGCGGTCAGGTCGGCCCGGGCGACGCGCAGTTCGGTGGTCTGCGGGAAGGAGCCGATGGTGGTGGTCGGCAGCAGCGGCAGTGCGAGCCGGGCCCGCTGGGCCGCGGCCCGTACGGGGTAGGGCTGGGCGCGCCGGGCGTCGCCCGGGGTGACGGCCGCGGTGCGGGCGCGCACGGCCGGGTCGCGGGTGATCGGCGAGCTGGCGCGGGAGGCCAGGTCGGCGCGGTTGGCGGCGAGTTCGGCGGTGATCGCGCCGGTGCCCTCGCGCAGGGCGCGGGCCAGCAGCGCGGTCTCGGTGGCCTTCTGCTTGGCGAAGGCGAGCCAGCGGGCGATCTGCGGGTCGATGTCGCGTTCGAGGGTGGCGTCGATCGGCACGTGCAGCAGCGAGCAGGAGGGCGCGACGTCGACCCGGTCGGCGAGCCCGAGCAGGGTGGCCAGGGTGGCCAGCGAGGCGCCCAGGTCGTTGATCCAGATGTTGCGGCCGTCGATCACCCCGGCGACCAGGCGCTTGCCGGGCAGCCCGCCGACGGCGGCGAGGTCCGCCAGGTTGGCGGCGGCCGGTCCGGTGAAGTCCAGCGCCAGGCCCTCCACCGGGGCCTTGGCCAGCACCGCCAGGGCGTCGCCGAGGCGGTCGAAGTAGCTCGCCACCAGCAGCTTGGGGCGCTCGGTCGGCGCGCCCAGCTCGCGGTAGGCCCGGGCGGCGGAGTTCAGCTCGGCCGGGGTCCGGTCCTGGACCAGCGCGGGCTCGTCCAGCTGCACCCACTCCGCACCGGCGGCCCGGAGCGCCGCGAGCAGTTCCGCGTAGACGGGCAGCAGCCGGTCCAGCAGGGTGATCGGCTGGAAGTCGGGGGCCACCCCCGGCGCCGGCTTGGCGAGCAGCAGGTAGCTGACCGGCCCGACCAGCACCGGACGGGCGCCGTGGCCGAGCGCGAGGGCCTCCCTGAGCTCGGCGACGGCCTTGGCCGGGTTCGCGGCGAAGGCGGTGTCCGGCCCCAACTCCGGGACGAGGTAGTGGTAGTTGGTGTCGAACCACTTGGTCATCTCCAGCGGAGCGACGTCCTGGTTGCCGCGCGCCATGGCGAAGTAGCCGTCCAGCGGGTCGGCGTCGACCGCCGCCCGGTGCCGCGGCGGGATCGCGCCGACCGCCACGGTGGTGTCCAGGACGTGGTCGTAGAGCGAGAAGTCGCCGGTCGGGACCTCCTCGATACCGGAGTCGGCGAGCTGCTGCCAGTTCCCCCGGCGCAGGTCGGCGGCGGTGGCCAGCAGCACCTCGGCGGTGACGGCGCCCTTCCAGTACCCCTCGATCGCCTTCTTCAACTCCCGGCCCCGCCCCTGGCGGGGGTAGCCGTGGGCGGTGGCGAGGGTCGCCGCGGCTGCGGACTTCGTGGTCAAGGGACTCTCCTTCGCGAGTCTGGTTCCTCAAGTGCCCGGCGACGGGGACGAGGACGCGAAGGGACGACGGACCGGACGGGCCCCCGCACACGGGTACGGCTCCGCCAGGTGTGGTCGCCGACCCGCCCTCGAGGTCACCGGATGGCCGGGCGCGAACGGTCGCACCCGGGCAGTGGCAGGTCTTCGGACTCGCGGGCCCGCCCGTCCTCCTCAAGGACCGGCACCTACTGGCCGTCGCTTCCCAGACCCGAACCGGGCCCAGTGCGTATGACGGCGGTCGTTCCCACTCACCGCTGCGGGGCAGTCCCGGACTGGCCAGTTGAAAGGCGTCACCGGGTTCCCTCTTACGACACCCCGCCTGGCGGACGGGGCGAACCAGCTGCACCCGCCACCCTACGGGCAGCCCGCCGCTTTCCGGCCGGAGAACCGCACAACCGTCCACATGATGAGACGGCGTCAGCCTCCGACGACCTCGGCCTGCGACCGGGGTCAGCCTCCGGCCGCTGCGACGGCCCGGGTCAGCCGACCGCCACCCCGACCAGGCAGGTGTCGTCGTCGGTGTCGGCACCGCTGTACTGCAACAGGTGGTCCAGGTGCCCCTCGAGGCCGTCCCCACCCTCGGCGGCCAGCCGGTGCGCCCGCTCGGCGAGGGTCGTCAGGTTGCTCAGCGACGCCTGGAGGGACTCGTCGCGGCGCTCGATCAGCCCGTCGGTGTACATCACCAGGGTGTCCCCGGGCCGGAGCACGATCTCCTCCTCCTGGTAGTCCGCCTGGTCGACGGCGCCGAGCAGGATCCCGCCGAGCTGCGGGAGGGTCCGCGCCCGGCCCTCGCGCAGCAGGACCGGTGGCGGGTGGCCAGCGCGGGCCCAGCGCAGCCGCCGGGTGGCGGGTTCGTAGAGCCCGCAGACGGCGGTGGCGGTCACGTTGTCCGTGAGGTGGTGGGTCACGCTGTTCAGCCAGTTGAGCAGTTGGCCCGGTCCGGCACCGGTGGCGGCCAGGCCGCGCAGGGCGTTGCGCAACGCGACCATGCCGGTGGCTGCCTCGATGCCGTGCCCGGCGACGTCGCCGACGCAGATCAGGACGTCGCCGGTGGGCAGCACGAGGGCGTCGTACCAGTCGCCGCCGACCAGGTGGTCCTTCTCGGCGGGGCGGTAGCGCACCGCCACGTGCAGGTCGTGAAGGTCCAGCGGCCCCCGGGCGGGCGGCATGATGGCGTGCTGGAGCTGGAGGGCGAGGCGGCTGCGCTCGGCGGCCTGCTGCTCGCTCTGGGCGAGCTGGTCGCGGGTGGCGGCCAGGGCGACCTCGGTCCAGTGCTGGGCGGAGATGTCCTGGTAGGCGCCGCGGACCACACGCAGTCCGCTGTCCGGGTCGTGCACCGGTTCCGCCACCACCCGGATGTGCCGGGTGACCCCGTCGGCGCGCTGGAGGCGGAAGGCGGTGGAGGCGGGCCGCCGGTGGTGCAGCAGCGTCCGCAGGAAGCGGCCGATGGTCTGCCGGTCGTCCGGGTGGGCGTGCTCGGCGAGCTGGTCGAGGGCGATCGGCCGGTCGGTCGGCGCGAGCCCGTGCAGCTCGAACAGGGTTTCGTTCCAGTCGATCCGACGGGTCGCCAGGTTCTCCTCGAAGCCGCCGATGCGGCCGAGGCGTTGGGCGTGCTGGAGCAGTCGGGCGACCCGCGGGGTACCGTCGTCGAGCCGCCAGACGACCACCAGGTGGGTGCCGTGCCGGCTGATGCCCACCTGGGCCCGGGCGGTCAGCGGCACCCCGTCGACCAGGGCGGCCAGCCGCATGTCCTGGGTACGGAAGGGCTCGCCGGTGGCGAAGACGTGCTCGACCATCTCGGCCAGACCGCCCGGTGCGGCCGCCAGCGGGTAGGCCTCCAGCAGTCGGCGACCCACGATGGCCACCGTCGGCCGGCCGGCGAAGTCCGCGAAGGACGGGTTGACGTGCCGGATCACGAACCGGGGCGGGAGTCCGTCGTGGTCCGGGGCGAGCCGCAGGACCAGGCAGGGGTCGAACAGTCCGTCGGCCAGCTGCCGCAGTTCGTCGAACTGGGCGTCCGCGGGATCGGTGGCGGAGAACTCCCGTCCGTCCCAGGACTCCAGGGTGGCGGCGGCCACCTCGGCGAGCGCCTCGAACTGCCGTTGCAGGGGCTGGGAGCGCTCGGGGAGTTCCTCGTTCCAGCAGAGCTCCAGCACGCCGATCAGCCGGCCGCCGACCCCGGCCGGCACGGCCAGCCGACCGCCGCGGACGTCGTGCTGGCCGATCGAGGGCAGCGAGGCGTCGGCGAGCACGGGGTAGGCGACGGTGCCTCGTTCGTCCAGCGCCCGGCGGGCCGGCGTGGGCACGCCCGGGGGTACGTGGCGCCAGCGGCGGGCCTCCTCCGGCTGGAACCCGGCGCTGCCCGCGAGGGAGAGCGAGAGGTCGGGATGGGCGGCCCAGACGGCCACCGCGGCCACGCCGAGCGGCCGCAGGGCGTGCTCCAGCATGGAGCGGGCCGCGCTCTCGGCGTCGCCGCCCGCGACAGTGTCGGCCTCGATGCTGCGCAGCCGGCGGGCGACCGGGTCCGTGGTACGGACGGCCGTACCGGCGACGAAGTCGCGGGCGAGTGCGGAGATCCGGTCGCCCGCCCCCGGGTTGACCAGGTCGGCGGCCAGCGCCAGGGTGGTCACCCCGGCCTGCTCGGCGAGGCCCTCCAGCTGGCGGGCGGCCTCGGTGGGGCCGCAGCGCAGCCGTTCCACCAGGACGCCGACGGCCAGCTCGACCACGGCGCGGCCCGCCGAGTCGGCCTGGGCCTGGTCGAGTTCCCGGCGCAGCCACTCCACCGTGCTGGCGAGCCGGCCCATGGCGGTCGCCGTCGGGTCCGGGTCCGGGTCCGGGTCCGGGTCCGGGCCGCCCGGGGCTGCCGGGCGGGCCGTCGGTTCCGGACCGTACGACGGGGACGCCTCGCCGGGCGGGGCTGCGTCGCCGACCGGCTGCGGACCGGCCGGGGTGCGCTGGGCGCCGACCCTGGGCAGGACGGTGGCCGGGTCCGCCGCCCGAGCGCGATCGGCTGCGGGCTGCTCCGGTGGGTGCTGCACGGTGGTGGGCTCCTGGGTCGTGGACGGCGGCTCCGGACGGCGACTCCGGACGGCGGCTACCGGGTGAGGTGGTGGGTGATCCGGTTGATCACCTCGTCCGCGTCCACCGGCTTGGTGATGTAGTCGCTCGCCCCTGCGGCCAGGCTCTTCTCCCGGTCGCCGAGCATCGCCTTGGCGGTCACGGCGATGATCGGCAGCCCCTCGTGCTCGGGCATCGCGCGGATCGCCGCGGTGGCCGTGTACCCGTCCATCTCGGGCATCATCACGTCCATCAGGATGACGTCGATGCCGGGGTGGGCGGTCAGCGACTCCAGGGCGGCGCGCCCGTTCTCGGCCTGGAGGACCCGCATCCCGTGCAGTTCCAGGATGCTGGTGATCGCGTACAGGTTGCGGTCGTCGTCGTCGACCACCAGCGCCGTACGCCCGGCGAGGGCCGGCCCGGTGGCGGGGCTCCAGGCCTGGACCCGGTCCCCGTCGCGGACCGACGGGAGCGCGCCGCCGGGGTGGTCGGCGCTCATGTGGAGGGCGATCCGCTCGCGCAGTTCGTCGAGGCTGGCGAGCAGTTCCAGCGGTCGCCCGCCTGGGCGGGTGACCGCGTCCGGGTGCTGGACGGCGACGCTCCGGTTGTTGTGCGCCAGCACCGGCACGGTGTGCAGCGCCGGGTCGCCCTCCATCTCGGACAGCAGGGTCGCTGCCGTGCCGTCCGGTAGGTCCAGTTCCAGGACGACGCAGTGGCAGGGGGCGGTGGCCAGCGCGGTGGCGGCTTCCTGGGCACCGACGGCGGTGATGATCTCGACCTCCCGGTGCCCGGCGGAGTAGCGGGCGAGGTCGGCGACGGCGTTCTCCGCCACCAGGGTCAGCAGCCCGCTGGGCCGCCCCTCGACCACCAGGAGCCGACGCGGCCGGCCCGCGGACGAGCGGTCGGCCGGTTCGTGGGCCTGGTCCGCGGCGGGCCGTGCGCAGACGCCGTCGTTCGGCTCCACGGCCGCCGTCGGGGCCTCGGGGACGGCGACCTCCGCGTGGACCACGGGCAGGTAGAGGGTGAAGACGCTGCCCCGGCCCAGGCTGCTCTCGACGGTGATCGCGCCGCCGAGCAGGTAGGCGATCTCCCGGCTGATGGACAGTCCGAGGCCGGTTCCGCCGTACTTGCGGCTGGTGGTGCCGTCGGCCTGCTGGAAGGCCCCGAACACGGTCTCCAGGTGCTGGGGCGCGATGCCGATCCCCGAGTCGGTGACCCGGAAGGCGAGCACCGGCACGCCGCGCCGTACGCCGTCGGGGAGTTCGGCCGCGGTGGCGGGCTCGATCCGCAGCTCGACCCGGCCGTGCTCGGTGAACTTGACGGCGTTGGACAGCAGGTTGCGCAGCACCTGCCGCAAGCGGTAGTCGTCGGTGCGCAGTTCGCCGGGGACCCCGTTGGCGGTGCGGACCGCGAAGGCGAGGTTCTTCTGCCCGGTCATCGGGCGGAAGGTGGCCTCGACGTAGTCCAACAGGGTCTGCAGCGGTACCGCGTCGACGCTGAGGTCCATCTTCCCGGCCTCGACCTTGGACAGGTCGAGGATGTCGTTGATCAGCTGGAGCAGGTCGGAGCCGGCCGAGTGGATGATGCCGGCGTACTCGACCTGCTTGGCGCTCAGGTTGCGGGTGGGGTTCTGCGCCAGCAACTGGGCGAGGATCAGCAGGCTGTTGAGCGGGGTCCGCAGTTCGTGGCTCATGTTGGCGAGGAACTCGGACTTGTACTTCGAGGCGAGGGTCAGCTGGTGGGCACGCTCCTCCAGCTCCTGGCGGGCCTGCTCGATCTCCAGGTTCTTGGTCTCGATGTCCCGGTTCTGGGCGGCCAGCAGCTCCGCCTTGTCCTCCAGTTCGGCGTTGGAGAACTGGAGCTCCTCCTGCCGGGCCTGCAACTCGGCCGACCGGGCCTGGAGTTCGGCGGTGAGCCGCTGGGACTCGCCGAGCAGCTCGTCCGTCCGGGCGTTGGCGATGATGGTGTTCACGTTGACGCCGATGGTCTCCATCAGCTGGTCCAGGAAGTCCCGGTGGACCTGGGTGAACGGCAGTACGGAGGCCAGCTCGATGACGCCGAGGACCTGCCCCTCGACCACGATCGGCAGCACGATGAGCGACAGCGACTCGGTGCGGCCGAGGCCGGAGGAGGCGGCCAGGTAGCCGGGCGGCAGGGCGCCCACCGCGATGGTCCGCCGGCTGCGCGCCGCCTGGCCGACGAAGGACTCGCCCAGCCGGAAGCGGGTGGGCCGCTCGCCGTCGGGGAACGCGTAGGAGCCGACCAGTTGGAGCACCGTCCCCCCGCCGCCGTCCTCGGCGAGGTAGAACGCGCCGCACTGGGCGCCGACCAGCGGGGCGAGTTCGTCCATCACGGACTCGGCGACGACGCCCAGGTCGCGTCGGCCCTGCATCAGCGCGGAGAACCGGGCCAGGTTGGTCTTCAACCAGTCCTGTTCCTCGTTGGCGCGGGTCGTCTCGCGCAGCGACTCGACCATGAAGTTGACGTTGTCCTTGAGGTCGGCGACCTCGCCGGAGGCATCCACGGTGATCGAGCGGGTCAGGTCGCCGGCCGCGACGGCGCTGGTGACCTCGGCGATCGCCCGGACCTGCCGGGTCAGGTTGCCCGCCAGCTCGTTGACGTTCTCGGTGAGCCGCTTCCAGGTGCCGGAGACGCCCCCGACCTTGGCCTGCCCGCCGAGCCGGCCCTCGGTGCCGACCTCCCGGGCCACCCGGGTCACCTCGTCGGCGAAGGAGGAGAGCTGGTCGACCATCGTGTTGATGGTCTCCTTCAACTCCAGGATCTCCCCGCGCGCGGTGACGGTGATCTTCTGCGAGAGGTCGCCCTCGGCCACCGCGGTGGCCACCTGGGCGATCGCACGGACCTGGCCGGTGAGGTTGCCCGCCATGGAGTTCACCGAGTCGGTGAGGTCCCGCCACGTCCCCGAGACGCCCTCGACCTTGGCCTGCCCGCCGAGCCGGCCCTCGGTGCCGACCTCCCGGGCCACCCGGGTCACCTCCCCGGCGAAGGAGGAGAGCTGGTCGACCATCGTGTTGACGGTGTTCTTCAACTCCAGGATCTCGCCCCGGGCGTCGACCTCGATCTTCTGCGTGAGGTCGCCGCGGGCCACCGCCGTGGTCACCTGGGCGATCCCGCGCACCTGGAAGGTGAGATTGCCGGCCATCGCGTTGACCGAGTCGGTGAGGTCCGCCCAGGTGCCCGACACGCCCGGCACCTTGGCCTGCCCGCCGAGCCGGCCCTCGGTGCCGACCTCCCGGGCGACCCGGGTCACCTCCGAGGTGAAGTGCGACAGCTGGTCGACCATCCCGTTGAACACCGAGGCGATCTCGCCCAGCAACCCGTGCTCGTCGTCGGGCAGCTTCGTGCTGAAGTCACCGTCCCGGACGGCCGTCAACCCGGCGAGCAGCTGGCGCAGTTCGGGCTCGTTCACCAATGCCGTCTCCGGCTCGCCCGCTGGGCGCTGCCGTGGGCCGTCGGTCGTGGTCGGGACAGCCATCGAACGTCGCCTCCGTAGAACGCGGGGCCTCGGCCCGGCATCCGGTCGTGAACACCGCCGGGCGGACCCGCCCTTGCCCGGACGCGCCCCCCGAGTCGGAGGGTGCCCCCAGGCTCTGAAACCCACCGCCCGCTACCCCCGGACACCCCCCCCCCCCCCGCGGGCGCCCCCCCCCGCGGCGGGCGCCCCGGCCCCCCCCGCCACCAGGCCGGGAGAAGCCGCCGGAGACGCCGGCCCGGCCCTCCACCGGACCTCCACGCGACCGGGGCGCACCACCCCGTCGGGCGGGGGTACCGGAGGTCCCGTCATACCGTCGCACGGGAGCCGCTGCGGGCCCGCCCGCCTGGGCGCAAGGACAACGGGGCCGCCCGACCGGACGGCCCCTCGGCGCGGAGCGGCCGACCGCCGCCGGCCGCTCCGTGAGCGGCTACCAGCGGTACCAACGGCCCCGCGCGCCGGTCGACGAGGTCCCTCGGGCGACGAAGCCGAGCAACCAGACGACCAGCACGATGACGGCTGCCCACCAGAGCACCTTGAGAGCGAAGCCGGCACCGAACAGGATCAGTGCGAGCAGAAGCACCAACAGCAGCGGGAGCATGTCCGGCCTCCTCGGTCGGGGTTGTGTGCCCGGCCTTCTGCCCCCGGATCGCGAAAGAATGCCCCGGTTCGCGACATGCCCGGGCACCCACCCGACAGCCGACTCCGTCAGGGCGCGCGGATCTTTCCGCACTCCGGGTGTGACGTTCACGAAGTGATGGCCTTGGGTAGTCGAATGGAAGCCGAAAGTAGCCGAATCTGGGGGGTGGTCAGGGAGCGACGATGCCGGAACACGAGGAGAGCGGTGCGCGGGCCGACACGGGCGGGCCGAGCGCGCCGGACGGGCCGCGGGTGCCGCCGCAGGGCGGACCGGGCGCAACGGAGGAGGGCGATCCCCTCTCCGGAAGACCGCCCCGGCCCGCGGGCGGCGCGGTCCGCTGGCCGGAGCAGATGCTGCCGCTGCTGCGTTCGCCGAACTCCGCCCACCCGGCGGCCGGGCACGGCGAGGAGGAGGACGAGGGTGCGGCCGATCCGGGGCCCGCCGTGGTCGCCGCCGTGCTCGGACTGACCCTGCTGGTCGGCGAGTTGATGCTGACCTGCGGTGAGGGCGCCGAGGACGTCGAAGCGGCCATGCTCGCCGTGGCGCGAACGTACCGGGTCCGTCCCTGCGACCCCCAGGTCGCCTTCACCCGGGTCGCGATCTCCTACCTACCGGGGCAGGGCGACCCGCCGGTGACGGCCGAGCGCTTCGTCCGCCGCCCCACCGGGGACTACGCCGGGCTGGCCGCGCTGTTCCGGCTGGTCACCGAGATCACCGCGGGCGGGCTCGCCGTGGACGACGCCCACCGACGACTGCGCGCCGTGCGCCGGCACTGCCGCCACTACCCGGCCTGGGTCCTGGTGCTCTCCTCCGGACTGCTGGCCGGCGTCGCCACCCTGCTGGTCGGCGGCCGGGCCGACGCCCGGGCCTGGCTGGTGTTCGTGAGCGCCGTGGTCACCACCATGGTGGGCGGTCTGCTGGCCGCCCGGGTCGAACGGCACGACCTGCCGGAGTTCTACCGGATCGCGGCCGCCGCGACCCCGGCCGCGGTGGTCGGCATCCTGATGTCCTTCAACCACCTGCAGCTGCGCGGCTCGGTGGTGATCACCGGCGGGCTGTACGCGCTGCTGCCCGGCTGGCCGATGGTCGCGGCCGTGCAGGACGGCCTCGCGGGCTTCTACCTCACCGCCGCCGCCCGGCTGCTGGAGGTGCTGTACCTCCTGGCGGGCGTGGTCGTCGGGGTGATGACCGTGCTGTACATCGGGGTCAACAACGGCGCCGACCTGGCCGCCCAGAGCGACCCGGCCGCCCCCGCCAACCCGCCGCTGCAACTCGCGGCCGCCGTCCTGCTCGCGCTGACCTTCGCGGTGCTGCTCAACACCGAGCCGGCCACCCTGCCGGCCGTCCTGGTCAACAGCGCCGCGGGCTGGACCACATACTCCGTGCTGGCCGACGCGGGCGCGGAGCCGATCATGGCCACCGGACTGGCCGCCGTCCTGGTCGGCCTGTCCGGCCAGCTGATGGCCCGCCACCGGGGCAGCTCGGTGCTGCCGTACGTCACGGCGGCCCTGGGGTCGCTGCTGCCCGGTTCGCTGCTGTACTTCGGGCTGCTCGCCTTCGTCCGCGGCGAACCGGAGGCCGGGCTCAGCGGCCTCGGGCACGCCACCGCCACCGCGCTGTCCCTCGCCATCGGCGTCAACCTGGGCCGGGAGGCGGCCCGCCTCTTCCTCCCGGCGCGGCCCTCCCCCGCGCCCGCCCGGCCCCGGGGCCGCCACCGGCGCTGAGGCCCGGCCGAGGTGCGCCGGAGGACGTCCGCCCACGAACCGGCCCGGCCCGTCTGCCGCTCCTCCGGTCGCCGGGCGCCCTCACCGGCCCGGAGGGCGCTCGTCGGGCCGCTGCCCGAGCCCGCGCGGGCCGGTGCCGTCGGGAGTGTGCCAGATCTCCGCGCGGGCGGCCCCCCGCTCCGTCCGCAACCGGCGACGGCGGGCCAGACGGTGGCCGCACCAGGCGAAGGCTCCGATGAGCAGCGCGGCGACGAGCAGGGACAGCAGCAGGACGGCCGGCCAGGGGGCTACGCCGGCTGCGGCCGTGATCGCTGGTGCGGTCATGTGTGTGCTCCGCTCCGTCCGGTTGCCGTCGTGCCCGGCCCTTCCGGCTACCCCGTCCGACCCGGCCCATGCGCGGTCGTGCCGGCACGGTCGGCCCCGCACGGTCATCCCCGCACGGTCGGCCCGCTCGGGGTCAGGGGAGCAGCCGCGCGAGGACGGCGTCGACGTCCAGGTGCTCGGACTCGCGGCCGGCCGGCACCAGGGCGAAGGCGTCGAGGAGGAACGCGGTCACCGCCTCCGAGGGCACGCTGATGACGGCCCTGCCCTCACGGCTGCGCAGCGTCACCAGGGTCCGCCCCCGCGGCCCGGGGGCGACGGTCACGTCCCCGTGCCCGGCCGGCGCGTGCTGCCCCTCGTGCAGCAGCTCCCGGGCGAAGAACCAGCGGACCTCCTCGTCCCCGTCGTCGACCGGCGGGAAGGCCAGGCAGATCGCGTACGGGAGCGAGGCGTCGAACCGGAGATGTGCTTCCAACGAGACGTGCGGAAAAGGGCCCTCGGGCAGGGTGACGGCGGTGGGGCGGCAGGTGGCGACGGACATGCGGACAGCTCTCCATTCGGTGACCGAGGGGTTCGGGGTCGTCCGTCACGGCGTTGAGCACCCGACGGCGGCAGCGCTCGGCTACCCTCTCCGGGCCGGTCCACCGCCCCGGATCGCCATGGATTCCGCGCCCGTTGCGCACTGCTCCCGCGAACATTCCCCGCATGCGCACGTCCGGCAACCGCCCCGCGGGGGGGTCCGGCGGGGTTGCGGGGGGGGGGTGGGCGGGGGGGCCGGCGGGGGCCCCGCCGGCCCCCCC
>NZ_JBHYGR010000134.1:0-26514 GCF_042738155.1 Kitasatospora sp. NPDC059088
CGTCCAGTACGAGGCCGACTCGGGCGCACGCCCAGCCGGGCGCCCAACGCCGCGCGCTGATCTGCCAAGATCCGCCGGACAGGCCCTAGGCCCGGTCCGGCCGAGGCCGCCTCCCAGGGCCCGGGCCGGGCCCTCAGGCCTGCGGGTAGGCCAGGCCCAGGGCGGTGACCACGGCGGCCAGGGCCTCCGGGTGGGACAGGCCCAGCCGGCTCGCGCGTTCGGCGTACTCGGCGGCGGCCTCGGCGGCCAGCCGGTGGGCGGCGTCCCCGGTGGCCGCGATCAGGGTGCCGCGCCGGCCGTGGGTCTCCACCACGCCGTCCGCCTCCAGCTCCTTGTAGGCCCGGGCGACCGTTCCGGCGGCCAGCCCCAGCTCCTCGGCGAGGGCCCGTACGGTGGGCAGCCGCAGCCCGGTCGGCAGCGCACCGGAGCGGGCCCGCTCGGCGATCTGGGCGCGGATCTGCTCGTACGGGGGAGTGGCGGCGGCGGGGTCGACGGACAGCTGCACGGGTGGCTCCTGGGGACGCGGCGGATGCGGGGCCGGCAGGGGTACTACTGGCAGAGGGGTACCGGCGGAGGGGCAAAGGCCGAGGGCCGCTGACCAGATGAACTCTGGTCAGCGGCCCTCGGGGTGACGCGGGCGCGTACGGGATCAGTGGTGGCCGTGGCCGCTGGTGATCTCGTGGTGCTCCTCGGCGGTGGGCTTGGGGATCTGGCTGCCCTCGCCGTAGAAGCCGCGGGAGAGCTTGGCCCGGGTGCGGGTGAGCGCGCCGGCCTTGCGGGCCACGCCGTTCTCGTCCGTCTGGGCCGGCAGCTCGACCGGCTGGTTCTGCTCGTGCGCGGTGAGGGTGTGCAGGTCCTTCGCCGGCAGCTGGGCGTGCACCTCGATGAACTCACCGTGCGGCAGGCGCTTGATGACGCCGGTCTCGCGGCCGTGCAGCACCTTCTCCTTGTCGCGGCGCTGGAGGCCGAGGCACCAGCGCTTGGTGACGATGAAGGTGATGACCGGCACCACGAAGAAGCCGGCGCGCACGAAGTAGGTGATCGAGTTGATCGACAGGTGCAGGTGGGTGGCGAACAGGTCGTTGCCACCACCGACCAGCAGCACCAGGTACAGGCTGATCCAGGCGGCACCCAGGGCGGTGCGGACCGGGGCGTTGCGCGGGCGGTCCAGGATGTGGTGCTCGCGCTTGTCGCCGGTGATCCAGCCCTCGATGAACGGGTAGACCGCGATCGCGACCAGGACCAGCGGGAAGATCATCAGCGGGACGAAGACACCCAGGTTCAGGGTGTGGCCCCACAGGCTGATCTCCCAGCCCGGCATGACGCGGATCAGGCCCTCGGAGAAGCCCATGTACCAGTCGGGCTGGGCGTCGGTCGACACCTGGTCCGGACGGTACGGGCCGTACGCCCAGATCGGGTTGATCGTGGCGATCGCCGAGATGGCGGCGATGATGCCGAAGACCAGGAAGAAGAAGCCACCGGCCTTGGCCATGTAGACCGGCATCAGCGGCATGCCGACGACGTTCTTCTCGGTCTTGCCCGGGCCCGCCCACTGGGTGTGCTTGTGGTAGAAGACCAGGATCAGGTGCGCGACCAGCAGGCCGAGCATGATGCCCGGGATCAGCAGGACGTGGATGGTGAAGAACCGCGGCACGATGTCGTGGCCGGGGAACTCGCCCCCGAACAGGAACATCTGGATGTAGGTGCCGACCAGCGGGACCGCGAGGATCGCGCCTTCCATGAAGCGGATACCGGTGCCCGACAGCAGGTCGTCCGGCAGCGAGTAGCCGAAGAAGCCGTCGAACATGCCGAGGACCAGCAGCAGGAAGCCGAAGACCCAGTTGATCTCGCGCGGCTTGCGGAACGCGCCCGTGAAGAACACGCGCATCATGTGCACGAGCATCGCGGCCACGAAGACCAGGGCGGCCCAGTGGTGGATCTGGCGGATCAGCAGACCGCCGCGGATCTCGAAGCTGATGTCCACCGTCGAGGCGTACGCCTCGGACATCCCGATGCCCTTGAGCGGCACGTACGAGCCGTTGTAGACGACCTCGGCCATCGACGGCTTGAAGAACAGCGTCAGGTAGACACCGGTCAGGATGATGATGACGAAGGTGTAGAGGCAGATCTCGCCCAGCATGAAGGACCAGTGGTCCGGGAAGATCTTGCGCAGGTTGGCCTTGGCGAGGGAGTAGATCCCCAGCCGGCCGTCCGTCCAGTCAGC
This sequence comes from Kitasatospora sp. NPDC059088, assembly GCF_042738155.1. Classification (NCBI taxonomy): domain Bacteria; kingdom Bacillati; phylum Actinomycetota; class Actinomycetes; order Kitasatosporales; family Streptomycetaceae; genus Kitasatospora; species Kitasatospora sp. NPDC059088. Next base: position 2,225 of record NZ_JBHYGR010000134.1, read on the forward strand.
CGCGGACTCCCACTTGTTGGCGGGGTTCGCACGCGTGCTGGAGGGCTTGGCGGCACCGGTCTTGGTGCTGCTCGCGCTACTCATCGAGCACGCTCCCAGAAGCTCGGGCCGACAGGCTTCTCGAAGTCGCCGGTGGCGATCAGGTTGCCCTGCTCGTCAGTGGTGATCTTCAGCTGCGGCAGCGGGTGGCCGGCGGGGCCGAAGATGACGCGCGCGCCGTCCGCCAGGTCGAAGGTCGACTGGTGGCAGGGGCAGAGCGCGTGGTGGGTCTGCTGCTCGTACAGGCTGATCGGGCAGCCGACGTGGGTGCAGATCTTGGAGTAGGCGAGGATGCCCTCGAAGCCCAGCTCCTTGGACTTGTCGTCCTTGATGTCCTCCGGCGCGATGCGCACCAGCATCAGGGCGTCCTTGGCGATGCGCTGCTGGAAGTCCTCGTCGTGGGTGGTGAGCCCCTCCGGCATCGCGAAGGTCAGCGAGCCGATCACGAGGTCCTCGGGCTTCATCGGCTGCATGGTGCTCATGTTGACGAGCTGCACCGGCTTGGCCGGGGTGGCCTCCTTCCAGCCCGTCTCCTGGAGCTTCTTCTCCGGCAGCGGGCCGAGGTCGCGGAGCAGGACCACGCCGGAGAGCGGGACCAGCGCCATCGACCCGATGAGGGTGTTGCGGATCATCTTGCGGCGACCGAAGCCGGACTCGGCGGCACCGGTCTTGAACTGGTCGATGACGTCGTTGCGGACCTCGTCGGAGGCCTCGATCGGGTGACGCTCGGCCGGCAGCTCGACGTCCGACATCAGGGTGCGGGCCCAGTGGACCGCGCCCGCGCCGATCATGAACAGCGCGACGCCCAGGGTCAGGCCGAGCGCGAAGTTCAGCGCGCTGACGTGGCCCAGCGGGAAGATGTAGACGATCTTGTCCGGGTCGATGGCCACGTACGAGGCGATGAAGCCGATCGTCGCGAGCATCGAGACCACGAACATCAGCGAGACCTGGCGCTCGGCCCGCTTGGCGGCCTGCTCGTCGATGTCGGTGCGGCGGGGCTCGTGGGCCGGCAGGCCCGGGTCGGCGAACGGGTTGCCGTGGTCGGCCACCTCGCCGGCGGAGCCGTGCGGCTCCGGGAGCTTCTCTTCTGACATGTCGTGGCTCATGACTTCTTGGCCTTGGTGGTGTGGGCGGCGACCCAGATCGCGACCGCGATGAGCGTGCCGAGGCCGAAGATCCAGCCGAACAGACCCTCGGTCACCGGACCGAGGCTGCCCAGGGTGAGACCGCCGGGGTTGGGCTCATCGTTGGTGGTGTGGCGGACGAAGGCCACGATCTGCTTCTTCTGCTCCTCGGGCATGGTGCTGTCCGGGAACGACGGCATCTGCTGCGGGCCGGTCTGCATGGCCTCGTAGATGTGCTTGGCGTCCACGCCCTCCAGCGACGGGGCGTACTTGCCCTTCGTCAGGGCACCGCCCTGGCCGGCGAAGTTGTGGCACTGGGCGCAGTTGGTGCGGAACAGCTCGCCACCCTTGGAGATGTCGTCCGGGTTGGTCGAGGTGTACTGCTTCGCGTCCGGCGTGATCGGGCCGGGGCCGAGCGACTGGACGAACGCGGCGAGCTGGTCGATCTCGCTCTGGCTGTAGATGGCCTTCTTGCGCGGCACCTGGGCACCGGGCTGCTGGGCCGGCATGCGACCGGTGCCGACCTGGAAGTCGACAGCGGCGGAGCCCACGCCGACCAGGCTCGGACCGTCGCTGCTGCCCTGGCCGTTCAGGCCGTGGCAGGAGGAGCAGCCCACGGCGAAGAGCTTCTTGCCCTCATCGATCGCGAGCGACTGCGCGGCGACGTCGGCCTGCGCCTTGTCGGCGGGCGCGAACGCGGCGTACAGCCCCCCGGTTGCCGCCAGGGCGAGAAGTAGGACGACCAGCGCCGCCAATGGGTGGCGCCGTCGTGCGGAGAGCTTTTTCACGGAATAACCCCGGTGTCAGGATCTGGTCGACTGGTGGGTGCACCCGGCGGCCGGTCTGGCCGGCACGAGGTTGCCTGTCCAAGGCTGCGCGCGCGGTCGGTCGGTGGGAGCGTCGGCACCGGCAGAAGCGGCCCGTCGCCGGTGAGGGCGGGGGCCGCTGCCGGTGGCCAGCGACCTGATCAGCTGGTTACTTGATCAGGTAGATGGTCGCGAACAGGCCGATCCACACGACGTCGACGAAGTGCCAGTAGTAGGACACGACGATCGCGGCGGTGGCCTGCTCGTGCGTGAAGCGCTTGGCTGCGTACGTCCGTCCCAGGACCAGCAGGAAGGCGATCAGACCGCCCGTCACGTGCAGACCGTGGAAGCCGGTGGTCAGGTAGAACACCGTGCCGTACGGGTCGGAGGACAGCGAGAGGCCGTCGTTCTTGACCAGCTCGGTGTACTCGTAGACCTGGCCGCCGATGAAGATCGCGCCCATGAAGAACGTGAGGGCAAACCACCCGCGGAGCTTCTTCACGTCACCGCGCTCGGCGGCGAACACGCCGAGCTGGCAGGTGAGCGAGGAGAGCACCAGGATCGTGGTGTTGATCGAGGAGAACGTCACGTTGAGGGCGTGCGCCTTCTCGGCCCAGAACTCGGCTCCCTTGACGGAGCGGAGCGTGAAGTACATCGCGAAGAGGGCCGCGAAGAACATCAGCTCGGAACTGAGCCAGACGATCGTTCCGACGCTGACCATGTTCGGTCGATTGACCGATCCGTGCGCGTGCCCGGTTTCTGTTGCTGTTGCTGTCGCCACGACGGACATTATGTCGGTCCCTTATTCCGTCTTCACGTCGGGGGGTGTCCCTCGGAGTGTCCGGTGCGTGCGGTATGCCCGCTTGAAGGCCGACGGAGGGTCCGGACGAGGGCTGAGCAGCGGCGTGTCCCTTTTCTGACGGTTCCTCGGAGGGGCCCGCGACCCCGTTGCCCGGCGCGTCGTTGCACGGTCGGCCCAGTGTCCTGCCGTAGGGGGGCGGGGCGCCGCATCCGCCGTCCGGGTGGACCGGGCGGGTCCGGGTGACGGGCCGTCCTCCGAGCGGGTGAGTCACGGGCGCGGCGGCTTGAGGGGGAACGTGCGCGAGGGGGACCGGCGACGGGGGAAACGGGAGTAGCATCCGGATCAGGTGAACGTGGTCCGGATCACACTTGAGGGAGCAGGGTCCATGGCGTACACGACCGACGAGACGCTCACCGTCCTCGTCTACAGCGACGACCGCAACACCCGCGAGCAGGTGCTGACGGCGCTCGGCCGTCGCCCCGCCGAGGATCTTCCGGAGCTGTCCTACCTCGAATGCGCGACCACCCCCGCGGTGATCAAGGCGCTGGAGAAGGGCGGCGTCGACCTGTGCGTGCTGGACGGCGAGGCGGTGCCGGCCGGCGGCCTCGGCCTCGGGCGCCAGCTCAAGGACGAGATCTACGGGTGCCCGCCGGTGCTGGTGCTGATCGGCCGGCCGCAGGACTCCTGGCTCGCCGCCTGGAGCCGGGCCGATGCCGCGATCTCCCACCCGGTCGAGCCGGTGGCGCTGGCCGAGGCGGTCGCCACCCTGCTGCGGGCCCGGCTGGCCAAGCGGGCCCCGGCCACGCGCTGAGCGGTGCCGTCTCAGTCCTGGAGAAGGGGGCGCCGTCGGCACCCCGCCGCTCGATAGGCTGGCTCCATCCGTACGGACGTCCCCCCGGCGCGGGGGAACCGACTACAGCTGGAGTCAGCCATGGTGAACGTGAACCCTGCGAACGGTGGTACCGACCCCGCGCAGGTGGTCCGCACCTGGCCGGACATCCTGGCGGCTCTGTTGAAGGGGGAGGACCTCGACCGCTCGTCCACCGCGTGGGCGATGGACCGGATCATGAGCGGCGAGGCGTCCCCCGTCCAGGTGGCCGGGTTCATGGTGGCGCTGCGGGCCAAGGGCGAGACGGTCGACGAGATCGCCGGCCTGGTGGACGCGATGTACGACCACGCCGAGCCGCTGGACATCCCCGGCCCGGCGGTCGACATCGTCGGCACCGGCGGGGACCGGGCGAAGACCGTCAACATCTCGACCATGTCGGCGATCGTCGCCGCGGCGGCCGGGGCCAAGGTGGTCAAGCACGGCAACCGGGCGGCCTCCTCGTCCAGCGGCTCCTCGGACGTGCTGGAGAAGCTCGGGGTGGCACTCGACCTCTCCTCCCGGCGGGTGGCCCAGGTGGCCGAGGAGGTCGGGCTCACCTTCTGCTTCGCGGCGAAGTTCCACCCCTCGATGCGGCACGCCGCCACCGCGCGGCGCGACCTCGGGGTGCCCACCGCCTTCAACATCCTCGGCCCGCTGACCAACCCGGCGAAGGTCACCTCGCACGCCATCGGCTGCTTCGACACCCGGCTGGCCGGGCTGATCGCCGGGGTGCTCGCCCGGCGCGGGGCGACCGCGCTGGTGTTCCGCGGCGACGACGGGCTGGACGAGCTGACCATCACCACCACCTCGCGGGTCTGGGTGGTGCGCGACGGCGTGGTCACCGAGACCACGTTCGACCCGCGGGACGTCGGCATCGAGCTGGTCGGCATCGAGGCGCTGCGCGGGGCCGACGCCGCGTACAACGCCGAGGTGGCGCGCCGACTGCTGGCCGGGGAGCGCGGGCCGGTGCGGGACGCCGTCCTGCTGAACACGGCGGCGGCGCTGGTCGCGCTGGAGCTGGGCGACGCCCCGCTGGCGGAGCAGCTCGCGGCGGGCATGGTGCGGGCGGCGGAGGCGATCGACTCCGGCCGGGCGCAGGACCTGCTGCGGCGCTGGTCCGAGGCCACCAGCCGGATCTGAGCCGGTAGTTGAGGGCCCGTGTCGATGCGTCGGCACGGGCCCTCCGGCCGCCCGCCCCGAGCCGGAGGGGCGCGCCGAGGAGGCTGTCCGGATGGTGGATGCCTGTTTGACCCTCCGACGTACCCGACCTAGAGTCTTCGCCAGGTCATGAGTGACAGCGCGAAGCCCCAGCTCGCTGTCCGGCAACCCTCCGTCCGTGGCGGGGTGCCCTGGGTGAGGACCGGGTCGCCGGGCAAGCCGTCCGCGCGACAAGCGCGGACACCGGACGATCAGCACTCCCGGGGTCCCTTACCCGTGAAGGAGTGCATCCTCATGTCCCTCTCCCTCGGAACCACCGCCCCGCTCGCCGTCCTCGGCCACGACGTCGAGGTCCCGCTCGTCAGCGGTGAGAAGGTCGGCTACGCGGCTCTCGACTACGCGGCCAGCGCGCCGGCCCTCCAGCGGGTGTGGGACGACGTCGCCGCCTACGCCCCCTACTACGGCAGCGTGCACCGCGGCGCCGGCTACCTCTCCCAGCTGTCCACCGACCTGTTCGAGCAGAGCCGCCGGACCGTCGCCGAGTTCCTCGACCTGCGCGAGGGCGACCAGGTGGTCTTCACCCGCGCCACCACCGACTCGCTCAACCTGCTGGCCGCCGCCGTCCCGGCCGGCACCCGGGTGTTCGCCTTCGAGACCGAGCACCACGCCTCGCTGCTGCCGTGGGCGCACGCCGGGCTGGAGGTCTGCTACCTGCGGGCGCCGCGCTCGCGGGCCGAGGCGGTGGCCGCGCTGGAGGAGGCGCTGGCCGCGGCGCCGGAGGGCCCGAAGCTGCTGTGCGTCACCGGCGCCTCCAACGTGACCGGCGAGCTGTGGCCGGTCGCCGAACTGACCGGGACCGCGCACCGGTACGGCGCCCGGGTGGTGCTGGACGCCGCCCAGCTGGCCCCGCACCACCGGGTCTCGGTGCGCGAACTGGGCGTCGACTGGATCGCCTTCTCCGGCCACAAGCTGTACGCGCCGTTCGGCGCCGGGGTGCTGGCCGGGCGCTCCGACTGGCTGGACGCGGCCGAGCCCTACCTGGCCGGCGGCGGGGCGACCCGGACGGTGGCCCGGGAGCTGGACGGCTCGGTGGCGGTGCAGTGGCACACCGGCCCGGCCCGGCACGAGGCCGGCTCGCCCAACGTCATCGGCGCCTACGCGATCGCCTCGGCCTGTCGGGCGCTCACCGAGGCCGGCTTCGACGTGCTGGAGGCCCGGGAGCGGGAGCTGGTCGAGCGGCTGACGGCGGGGCTGGCGGAGATCCCCGAGGTCCGGGTGCTGAACCTGTTCGGGGCCGGCTCGGCCCGGGTGGGCGTGCTGTCCTTCGTCGTCCAGGGCTGGAACAGCTCGCACTTCTCGGCCGCGCTGTCCGCCGAGTACGGCATCGGCGTGCGCGACGGGCTGTTCTGCGCCCACCCGCTGGTGCGCACCCTGCTCGGGGACGAGGACGTGGCGCCCTCCGAGTGCGGGGCGCCCGAGCCCTCGCTGCCCGGTGAGCGCAGCCTGAACGCGATCCGGGTGAGCTTCGGCGCCGGCACGCCGGACGAGCACGTCGAGCGCTTCCTGGCCGCGGTCCGCGAGCTGGTCTCGGACGGCGCGGCGTGGAACTACCGCAACGAGGGCGGCCGTTGCGTCGCCGACACGCGTCGCGCGAGCTGAGTCCTACTCGTCCAGGCCGAGGGCGAAGGCCGCTTCCAGGTCGTGCTGGGAGTAGGTGCGGAAGGCGATCTGGGTCTCGGTGTGGGCCACGCCCGGGACCTTGTTGAGCCGGCCTGGGATGACCTCGGCCAGGTCGTCGTGGCGGCGCACCCGGACCATCGCCACCAGGTCGTACCCGCCGGTCACCGAGTACACCTCGCTGACGCCCTCGATCGCGGCGATGGCCTCGGCGATCTCAGGGATGCGGTCGACACTGGTCTTGATCAGGACGATGGCGGTGATCACAGTTCGGGCTCCTTGATGGGGTGCGGCCAGCGTATCGGGCCTCAGCCGGGGCGTCTCGGGGGGTGGCCGACCACCGTGCAGGCGTACAGGAAGCCCGCCGAGAAGCCGATCACGTGCACCAGGTAGGCCACTCCGGGCCCGGCCGAGTGCACCGACCACCACTGCAGGGCGAACCAGAGGCCGAGCACCAGCCAGGCCGGGAAGCGCAGCGGGAGGAAGAGGAGCAGCGGGACGAGGGTGGTCACCCGGGCCCGCGGGTGGAAGCGCAGGTAGGCGCCGAGCACGGCGGAGATCGCGCCCGAGGCGCCGATCAGGACCCGGGTGGAGTCGGGCGAGTGCGCCTCGGCGAGCGCGAAGCCGTACGAGGCGGTGCAGCCGGCGGCCAGGTAGAAGAGGAGGTACCTGGCCCGGCCGACCCGGCGTTCGACGGTCGGGCCGAAGACGTGCAGGAAGAGCAGGTTGCCCAGCAGGTGCAGCCAGCCGGCGTGCAGGAAGAGGCCGGTGAGGGCGGACACCGCCGGGTGCTTTCCCGGGGTGGGGGCGGCGGGGCAGCCGGGGACCGGGTCGGGGGCCTCGGCCAGTTGTCCGGCGGTCAGCGGGTGGCCGGTCAGCAGTTCGGCGGGGACGGCGCCCCAGCGCTGCTCGTACCGCTGCTCGGCGCAGATCCGGGCCTGGCCGGTGCCGTACAGGGGGTTGAGGCCGGCGGCCGGGCCGAGCAGGAAGACCAGGGTGTTGACCGCGATCAGGGCGTAGGTGACCGCCGGGGCGGGCAGCGCCGGGCGGCCGTCCCGCGCGTCGGTGTGGTCGGGGGCCGTGAGCGCCATGCGGCCAAGCATCCCTCCGGGCGCGGCAGGTGACACGGCGGTTTACGGCAGGTGGACTACTGGTCCGTCCGGCGGGGCGGGACGGACTCCGGTCATCTCAGCTGACCGGTGGTCCTCGTGGTTGCCCCAGGCAATAGGCTTGGGGCGGGCATTCCCGCCTCCCGCCGCCGACGCCGGGGCTCCGGGGGAGCGCCCGGCCCGCCCAGGGACCAGCCGAGAGGACCCCCGATGACCGTCCCCGCTCCGACCGCCGAGACGCGCTGGCGCTGCACGCTGTGCGGCAACCTCACCCGCTTCGACGTGACCCGCTCCGCGCGGGTCACCGAGTTCCTGCACTTCGACCTGGCCGGCGAATCCCGGGTCGAGGAGACCGAGGTGCACAGCGAGACCGTGGAGTCCGTGCGCTGCCGCTGGTGCAACGCGGTGGACCAGGTCGAGCTGGTGGCCCGTCCGGGTGCCGAGGCCGCGGAGGCCCCCACCACGCAGGGCTGACCCCTCCGGTGCGGTGGGCGGTGCGCGACACCGCCGTCCACCGCACGGGACAATACAGACAAGACGCACGGAGCGTGACGACAGGGGCGGCCGCGGCCGCACCCGCTGGACCAGGATCGGAGCCGAGGACGTGGTGGACGCAGCGAGGGAGCCCGGCGAAGCGCAGGGGCTTCAGCCCGCTGCGCCGGCACCGGAGCCGGCCACCGGGCCGGTCCGGTCCGAGACCGACCTCCCGGGGGACGCCGGCGGGGCCCCGGCCGGCGCGGGTGCCGAGCGGGCGCCCGAGAAGCTGGACCGGCCGCTGCCCGAAGGGGTGCGCCGGCGGGTGGTCGGGCTGGCCTCGGACGCGCTGGGCGGGCTGCCGCCCGGGGAGCTGCCGCAGAGCCTGCGTCAGTACGTCAAGTTCACCCCCGCGCGGCGGGCCAAGTACGCGGCCACCGCGCTGGCGGCGGCGCTGGAGTCCGAGCCGGCCTTCCGGGTGCGGATAGCGGAGCGGCTGCGGCTGGGCCAGCCGGACCTGGTGAAGGCGCTGGAGTCGGGCACCGTCCCCGGCGCCGCCGATCCGATGGACGTCGCGGCCGCCGCCTACCTGGTGCGCTCGCCCGGCTGGAGCCGACTGGTCGCCGAGGCGGGCGAGGAGGCCGAGCGGGCCGGCGCCGAGGACGCGGCGGCGGAGGCCGCCCGGCAGGTGGAGAAGCTCCAGGCCGAGCTGGCCGAGGTGCGGGCCGCGGCGCGGGCGGACCTGGACCGCCAGCGCGCGGAGTTCGAGGGCGTCCGGCGGGAGGCCGAGTCGCTGCGCAAGAAGGTGCGGTCGCTGGAGAGCGACACCCGGCGGGCGCAGGCCGAGACCCGGCGGGTGACCGGGGAGCTGGAGGCGGCGCGGGCGCAGGCCACCGGGGAGCGCAGCGCGGCCGAGTCCGAGGCGCGGCGGCTGCGGCACCGGGTTTCCGAACTGGAGACCGCGGTCGAGCAGGGCCGCCGCTCGGCCCGGGAGGGCCGCAGCGTCGAGGACATGCGGCTGCGGCTGCTGCTGGACACCGTGCTGCAGTCGGCGCAGGGCCTCCAGCGGGAGCTGGCGCTGCCGGTCTCCCAGCTCCGCCCGGCGGACCTGGTGGAGGCGGTGGTGCCGGGGTCGGCCTCGCCGCACGACGTGGCCCGGCGCGGCCTGGCCGAGGACGACCCGGCGCTGCTGGACCAGTTGCTGGCGATCCCCCAGGTGCACCTGGTGGTGGACGGCTACAACGTGACCAAGACCGGGTACCCGGCGCTGCCGCTGGAGCAGCAGCGGATCCGGCTGCTGGGCGGGCTGGCGATGCTGGCCCAGCGCACCCAGGCGGAGGTCACCTGTGTGTTCGACGGGCAGGACCTGGACGTACCGGTCATCATGGCGCCGCCGCGCGGGGTGCGGGTACGGTTCAGCCGGACCGGCGAGACCGCGGACGAGCTGATCCGCCGTCTGGTCCGGGCCGAGCCGCAGGGCCGTCCGGTGGTGGTGGTCTCCACCGACCGGGAGGTCGCGGAGGGCGTGCGGAAGGCGGGTGCGCGCCCGGTGGCCTCGGTGCTGCTGCTGAACCGGTTGGCCCGGCCCTGAGCCGGCCCCGAGCCGGGTCGGAGTCGGGACGGGGGCTGTGACGGCAGGTCAGTGGGGCTTCCGTGCGGGTGTGCGGATCCGGTGAAGTCAGTGGGGGAACCGGAGTTCACGCCTTCGGGGGAGTGGCAAAACGGGTAGATCTTCACTAGGGTCTGGCGTCAAACCTATTTTCCGGAATCTCACCTGATCAGGTGAGTCCGATGGAAGAAGGAGCCGGTCCCTTGGCCTCCCACCGCCGTCCCAAGCAGCCGAGCCGCGCGCGGGTCTCCGTGCTCACCGCTGCTGCTGCGACCGCGGTCGCCCTCTCCGCCCAGGTCGCCGCGCATGCCGCGCCGCAGCCGAACAAGAGTGACGTCAAGGCGCAGATCGACCAGCTCCAGCAGGAGCAGGAGCAGGCGGCCGAGAAGTACAACGGCGCCAAGGAGCGCTCCGACCAGCTCCGCAAGCAGGCCGACCAGCTCCAGGACCAGGTGGCCCGCAGCCAGGACCAGATGAGCCAGCTCCAGGTGGGCCTGGCCCAGGTCGCGGGCGAGCAGTACCGCACCGGCGGCATCGACCCGTCCGTCCAGCTGATGCTCTCCTCCGACCCGTCCGGCTACCTGGACAAGGCGTCGAGCGTCCAGCAGGCCAGCACCACCCAGACCGAGGCGCTCAAGGGCCTGCTCGACCAGCAGCGCCGGCTGGACCAGGAGAAGGCCGAGGCGGCCGCCGTGCTCGCCTCCCTGGACTCCACCACCAAGGACCTCAACCAGGCCAAGGCGGACGTCAACACCAAGTTGAAGACCGCCCAGGACCTGCTGAACTCGCTCAGCGCCGCCGACCGGGCCGCGCTCCGGGCCCAGCAGCAGCAGGACGACCGCGCCTCCCGCGGCGCCGACCGGGTCGACCTCAGCAACCTGCCGCCGGCCAGCGGCTACGCCGCCGTGGCGGTGGCCAAGGCGATGAGCAAGCAGGGTTCGCCGTACGTGTGGGGCGCCACCGGGCCCTCCACCTTCGACTGCTCGGGCCTGATGGTCTGGGCGTACGGCCAGGCCGGCGTCTCGCTGCCGCGCACCTCGCAGGAGCAGGGCCACATCGGGACCGCCGTGACGCTGGCCACCGCCCAGCCGGGTGACCTGGTGATCTACGGCGGCGACATGCACCACGTCGGGATGTACATCGGCAACGGCATGGTGGTCCACGCGCCGCACACCGGTGACGTGGTGAAGGTGATGAAGGCCGACGCGATGTCGATCAACACGATCCGCCGGATCTGACGCTCCGGTACCTCCCCGAGGGGCCGGTTCCGGCCCTGTGATCCGCGCCACCTCCGGTCGGGGGTGGCGCTCCGGGTTTGCGGACCGGGCGGGCCGGAGGGTGAGAGTCGATCAGCTTTGCGTGCGCCGGTGATCACCATCAGTCATTTTCACAAAAGAACATGGGTAATCTTCCGTCTTTTTTCTGACAAGGATTTGAACGGATCACGGTTCAGTTACTAGGGTCGTGCTCCGAACCACCGCACAGTCGATCACCCAGCCTGGGTGGCGGCGGTGGTTACCGCCGAGTTCGCGAAACAGCGGGGCAGGTCGAAGCGACTGCCCGACAGGGGAGCCCAGTAGTCGGGGGCGCTGTGGAGCGGAGCCGGGGAACCACACGTTCCTCCGGGGTGAATCGGCGCCAGGTCGGCCGTAGGTGAGGCCGGTGAGGCGTCGTAGGGCATGCTTCCGGCCCGAACCCGTCAGCTCACCCGGTAGGCGGCGTAGGAAGAAGGAGTCCGCCTTCGTGGCGTCCCATCGTCGTCCCAAGCCCGCCAGCCGTACCCGCGTCTCGATCCTGACCGGTTTCGCCGCCGCCGCCGTCGCGCTCTCCGCGCAGTCCGGCGCGCACGCCGACCCGCAGCCGACCAAGGACCAGGTCAAGGAGCAGGTCGACCAGCTCAACGAGCAGGCCGAGCAGGCGACCGAGAAGTACAACGCCGCGCAGGAGAAGCAGCAGGAGCTGGAGAAGCAGGTCTCCGGCCTCCAGGACCAGGTGGCCCGCCAGCAGGCCCAGGTGACCGACCTCCAGGGCGGCCTGGCCGAGATCGCCGGCGAGCAGTACCGCAACGGGGGCATATCCCCGACGGTCCAGCTGATGTTCTCCTCCAGCCCGGACAACTTCCTCAACCAGGCCGGCGCGCTGAACCAGGCGGGCAGCACCCAGAAGAACCAGCTCAAGCAGCTCCAGGACCAGCAGCGCAAGCTGGACCAGGACCGCACCGAGGCCCAGGGCAAGCTCGGCGAGCTGGAGTCCACGACCCAGCAGCTGAAGGCCTCCAAGGACGAGGTCCAGAACAAGCTCAAGGCCGCCCAGGACCTGCTCAACACGCTGACCGAGCAGGAGCGCCAGGCGATCAAGGCGGCCGAGGACAAGGCCGCCGCCGACGCCAAGGCCAAGGCGGACGCCGCCGCGAAGGCCGCCGCCCCGGACCGCGCCTCGCGCGACAGCAGCCGCAGCGACCTCGGCTCGGGCTCCACCGCCGCGCCGGTCAAGATCGCCCCGGGCAGTTCGCACGGTGCCGCCGCGCTGGCCGCCGCCGCCACCAAGGTCGGCAGCCCGTACGTCTGGGGCGCCACCGGCCCCAGCTCCTTCGACTGCTCCGGCCTGATGGTCTGGGCGTTCAACCAGGCCGGGGTGTCGCTGCCGCGCACCTCGCAGGAGCAGGCCGGCGCCGGCACCCGGATCGGCTCGGACATCTCCCAGGCCCAGCCCGGCGACATGCTGATCTTCTACGGCGACGCCCACCACGTCGGCATCTACGCGGGCAACGGCCAGGTGCTGCACGCTCCCAAGCCGGGTGCGTCGGTGCGCTACGAGGCCGTCTCCAACATGCCGCTGGCCTCCATCGTGCGGGTCTGATCCCCGGCCACGCGTTCACGGGCCCGGTCCTCCGTCACGGAGGGCCGGGCCTGCGGCTTTTCCGGCGGCTCGACCTGGTGTCCGATTAGGGGTCAAATATTCGGGTCGGTAGGGGTTTGGACTCACTTGCCCGGACTCGCTAACGTCTGCCACCGGACTCCCGCTCGACGGCCGCCCACCGGGGCGCGGCCGCGGGGCCGCGCCGCAGGACTGGAGCCGTTGCCGCATGCCCGTGCACCGTCGTTCCCAACTGCTCGCCCGTGCGCTGGTACTGACCGCGGCCGCCACCACGGCCCTGGGCGTGGCGACCGCCGGCAGCGCCCAGGCCGCCCCCGGGGCGCCGGACGCGCCCGACCGCAAGGACGTCAAGGCCCAGGTCGAGCAGCTGTACGACGAGGCCGAACAGGCCTCGGAGAAGTACAACGCCGCGCAGGAGGCGCAGAAGCGGCTTCTGGGCGAGACCACGATCCTCCAGGGCGAGGTCGCCGCCGCCCAGGAGCAGCTCAACGAGCTGCGCGGGGACCTCGCCACGGTCGCCGGGGCCGAGTACCGGGGCGGCGGGATGACCCAGACCGCCCAGCTGATGCTCTCCAGCGACCCGGAGGCCTACCTCACCCGCGCCCGCACCCTCGGCCAGGCCGCCGAGCGCCAGCAGGAGACCCTGCACGAGCTGGTCACCCGTCAGCGCCGGCTCGACCAGCGGCGCACCGAGACCGCCGCCAAGCTCGCCGAACTGGACGAGGCCCGCCGCTCGCTCGCCGAGAACAAGCAGCAGATCCAGCAGCGCCTCGCCAAGGCGCAGAAGCTGCTCAACAGCCTGGGCGCCGTCGAGCGGAACCGGATGGTCGCCCAGGACGCCCGGGAGGCCGAGCAGCGCGCCACCCGCGGTACCGACCGGCTGGACCTCGGCAACGCCCCGGCCGCCTCCGAGCGCGGGGCGGCCGCGCTGGCCGCCGCGGTGCGGATGGTCGGCTCGCCCTACGTCTACGGATCCACCGGGCCGCGTGCCTTCGACTGTTCCGGTCTGATGTACTACAGCTGGCGGCAGGCCGGAGTGACCCTGCCGCGGACCTCGCAGGCCCAGGCGTACGCCGGGCAGCGGATCAGCCTCTCCGAAGCGCGGCCGGGAGACCTGGTGATCTTCTACCGGGACATGCACCACGTCGGGATGTACGCCGGCGGCGGCGTGATGGTGCACGCCCCGTACCCCGGTGCCAAGGTCCGGTACGAGAGCGTCAACGCGATGCCGGTCTCGGGAGTGGTCCGGCTCTGAGCGCGACGCCCTCCGGGCCGGACGGCCCCCACCCGATAGACCCCGTGCGCCGGGTGCTGTCCCGGCGCGGTGCGTTGCTGCTGGCGGCCGGCGGACTGGCCCAGCTGTCGCTGCCCCCGGTGGCCCCGCCGCCGCCGGGCGGGCGGGCCGTCGACCGGCAGGCCGAGGTCGCCGCGCTGCTGGCGGCGCGGGCACGCTCGCTGCCCGCCCGGTCGGGGCTGACCGGGGCCGAGGCGGTGTACCGGAACCTGGTGCTCTCACCGCCCGCCGGGCCGGAGCGGCAGGGCGCGTCCGTCGAGCTGGCGCTGCGGATCGCCGGGTACGACGAGTACCCGGTGGTGTACCCGCGCCGGATCGAGCTGGTCCGGGACCGGGGCGGCTGGCGGGTCGAGCGCGAGGAGGGCGCCGGTGGGCCCCCGGCGCCGTGGGACCTCGGCCCGGTCCGCACCGCCGCCGGAGCCCGCTGCCTGGTGCTCGGCCTGGCCGACGGGCCCGACCCGGCCGGGCTGGTCCCGGTGGGGGACAAGGCGGTGCCGGCCGTCAGCGCGGTCTGGGGCGACGCCTGGCCCGGCCGGCTGCTGCTGGAACTGCCCGCCACCGAGCCGCAGTTCGCCCGGCTGCTGGAGGCCGACCCGGCGGGCTGGACGGGCATGGCGGCGGTCACCGTGGCCGCCCCCGGCGCCCCCCGGCACACCCCGGCGGACCGGGTGGTGATCAACCCCGAGGCCTTCGCGAAGCTCAGCGACTTCGGCCGCCAGGTGGTCGTCACCCACGAGACCACCCACGTTGCGACCCGGGCCGACACCCGGGCCTGGACCCCGCTGTGGCTCTCCGAGGGCGTCGCCGACTGGACGGCCTACCGGGACTCCGGCCGGCGCCCGCAGCAGATCGCCCCCGAGCTGGCCCGGGACGTCGCCGCCGGGAAGCTGCCCGCCGCGCTGCCCGCCGATGCGGACTTCACCGTGGGCGCCGACGGCATCGCCCAGGCCTACGAGCAGTCCTGGCTGGCCTGCGAGCTGATCGCCCGCCGGTACGGGACGCAGCGGCTGGTCGCCTTCTACCGGGCGGTCGGCGCGGCCGACGGGGCGGGCGAGGAGCGGACGCACCGGACGGACCGGCTGCTACGGTCCGAACTGGGCCTCGGACTGGCCGAGTTCACCGGGCTCTGGCGGGCCGAGGTCGAGGCCTTGAAGGGCTAGCGAAGGCCCCCTGCCGCTTACCGCCCGGCCGGGTGGTCGATGCCGTCCAGCAGGTCCTGCTCGTAGGCGATGCCCGGGCGGACCGGGTACCCGGAGGAAGCCGGCAGGGCCGGGGGCTCGGCCAGGACCACGGTGGGCGCCAGGGCCGTCGAGGCGCGAGTGGAGCGCCAGAGCCGGATGCCGGAGAGCACGGCGGCGGTCAGCAGCAGCAGGTTGCGCAGGCCCAGCACGGCGACCGCGAGCGGTTCGCTGTTCAGGACCTGGGTGAACAAGGTCGGGAACTCGAGCAGGGTGAGCGGGCAGGCGAGCAGGATCAGCAGCGCCACCGGCCGCTGGCTGGTGCCGCGCACGGTCAGGCAGACCGCCGCGACGCCGACCAGCCAGACCAGGTACTGCGGGCTGATCACCCGGCTGGTCACCACGAAGATCAGCAGCGCGCAGAGCGCCGCGTCGTACATGGTGGCGGCGTTGCGCCGACGGGCGGTGAAGCGCCACAGCAGCAGCCAGAGGAAGCCCAGCACGGTGCCGGCCATCATCACCTTGCTGATCACGCTGACCCACGGCCCGAGCATCTCGGGGGAGCCGTAGTTCATGGTGACCTTGCCGTCCCAGCCCCCGGCCAGCCGGGCGATGTGCAGCGGCAGCGCGCCCACCGACTCGACCTCGATGCCGCGGGCCCCCTGGAAGGCCAGGAAGCCGAAGGCGCCGTTCATCCCGGCCGCCAGCAGGAAGCCGACCGAGACCGCCGTGGCGGCGGCCAGCGTCCAGGAACGGCGGGTGCGGCGGCCGGACGGGGTGCCGATCAGGCCCAGCAGCGGCCAGATCTTGACGATGCCGCCCAGGCCCAGCAGCAGCCCGCCGATCGCCGGGCGGCGGATCAGCGCCAGCAGGCCGGCCAGGGCGAGCGCGGTGACCAGCAGGTCGAAGCGGTTGTAGATCATCGGGCCGAGCAGCGGTACGGCGACCACCCACAGCCAGGCGCCGGTCAGCGCCCGGCCCCGGCGCAGCCCGGTGCGGATCAGCAGCGCGGCCGCGGCGGCGTCGGCGATCCCGCAGATCACCCAGAACGAGGTCAGGTACGACCAGGGCAGCAGGCCCGGCAGCAGGATCACCAGGGCGGCGCCGGGCGGGTACTGCCAGGTGACGTCGTCGAACGGGAAGGTGCCGGTCTGCAGCACGCCGTACCAGGCGTGGTAGATCATCCAGACGTCGGCGGTGACGTCGCCGCCGGGCGCCTTCAGCACCCCGGTCATCAGCAGCACCAGTACGGTGCGGGTGGCCACCCAGGTCGCCCCGAGGGCGGCGAGCGCCCCGAGCGGGCGGCCGAGGCGGCCGCGCGAAGTACCGGACTCGGTGGCCGGGGCCAACTCCACTGCGCTCCCTCGTTCGTCTCGACGTCCTCACCGGAGGCGTCGTACGGACGGACGCCCGGGCCGCCGCATCCGCGGCCTAGGTACTAGGACTGACCCGGGGGTCAAACGGTTGCCGTGCGCGGTTCCGTTCCCGGCGGGTCATGGTGTTGACCTATCGTACGGATCACCCAGCGGTACACCGAGCACCCCCCGACCGAGCGAGCCGTGGCCTGATGCACAGAACCTTGATCGTCACCAATGACTTCCCGCCCCGCCCGGGAGGCATCCAGGCCTTCGTGCACAACATGGCCGTCCGTCAGCCCGCAGGGAGCGTCGTGGTGTACGCCTCGACCTGGCGGGACGGCACCGAGGTGCGCGCCTTCGACGCCGAGCAGCCGTTCCCGGTGATCCGGGACCGCACGAAGGTGATGGTTCCCACACCCCGGGTCACCCGGCGGGCCGCCGAGATCCTGCGCGCCGAGAAGTGCGACTCGGTCTGGTTCGGGGCGGCCGCCCCGCTGGGCCTGATGGCGCCCGCGCTGCGCCGGGCCGGGGCCGGGCGGCTGCTCGGCATGACCCACGGGCACGAGGCCGCCTGGGCCCAGCTGCCGGGCTCCCGGCAGCTGCTGCGGCGGATCGGCGCGGGCACCGACGTGCTGACCTACCTGGGCGAGTACACCCGCTCGCGGATCGCCGCCGCGGTCGGGCCGCGGGCCGCGGCCCGGATGGTGCAGCTGCCGCCGGGCGTGGACGAGACGACCTTCCACCCCGGTTCCGGGGGCGCCGAGGTGCGCCGGCGGCTGGGGCTGGCGGACCGGCCGGTGGTGGTCTGCGTCTCCCGGCTGGTGCCGCGCAAGGGCCAGGACACCCTGATCGAGGCGATGCCGCTGATCCTGCGCGACGTGCCGGACGCGGTGCTGCTGATCGTCGGCGGCGGGCCGTACCGGGCGGACCTGGAGAAGTCGGTGGATGCCGAGGGGGTCCGGGACTCGGTGCGGTTCACCGGCTCGGTGCCGTGGGCCGAGCTGCCCGCCCACTACGGGGCCGGGGACGTCTTCGCGATGCCGTGCCGGACCCGGCGCGGGGGGCTGGACGTGGAGGGCCTGGGGATCGTCTACCTGGAGGCCTCGGCGACCGGGCTGCCGGTGGTCGCGGGGGACTCCGGCGGGGCGCCGGACGCGGTGCTGGAGGGCGAGACCGGGTACGTGGTGCCGGGCGGCTCGGCCGAGGCCTCGGCCGAGCGGATCGTCCGGCTGCTGCGGGACGAGGAGCTGCGCCGTCGGATGGGCGAGGCCGGCCGGCGCTGGGTGGAGCGCTCCTGGCGCTGGGACCTGCTGGCCGGGCGGCTGACCTCGCTGCTGGCGGGCTGACGCCCGGTACGGCAGTCCGCGGGTACGAAGGTACGAAGGTACGAAGGTACGACGCCGCGAAGGGCCCCGGGGAGTCCCCGGGGCCCTTCGGCGTACCCGTACTGCCGCCGGCGCGGCCCTACTTCCGGTACAGCGCCTCGATCTCGGCGGCGTAGTCCTTGAGCACCACGTTGCGCTTGAGCTTGAGCGAGGGCGTCAGGTGGCCGCTCTCCTCGGAGAACTCGGTGTCCAGCAGGCGGAACTTCTTGACCGCCTCGGCGTGCGAGACGGCCGCGTTGCCGTCGTCCACGGCGGACTGCAGGGCGGCCAGCAGGTCCGGGTCCTCGGCGAGCTCGGCGACCGTGGCGGTGGCGGGCTTGCCGTTGAGCTCCTTCCACTTCGGGAAGAAGTCCGGGTCGACGGTGACCAGGCAGGCGATGAAGGGCTTGCGGTCGCCGACCACCATGACCTCGCCGACCAGGGCGTGGGCCCGGATGCGGTCCTCGATCACGGCCGGGGCGACGTTCTTGCCGCCCGCGGTGACGATGATCTCCTTCTTGCGGCCGGTGATGGTCAGGTAGCCCTCGGAGTCCAGCGCGCCGAGGTCGCCGGTGGCGATCCAGCCGTCCTTGAGGGTGTCGGCGGTGGCCTGGGGGTTGTTCCAGTAGCCGGTGAAGACGTGCGGGCCCTTGAAGTAGACCTCGCCGTCCTCGGCGATCCGGACCGAGGCGCCGGGGACCGGCTGGCCGACCGTACCGATCTTCGGCTTGTCCCACGGGTTGAAGGCGGTGGCCGCGCAGGTCTCGGTCAGGCCGTAGCCCT
Source organism: Kitasatospora sp. NPDC059088 (assembly GCF_042738155.1). Lineage (NCBI taxonomy): Bacteria > Bacillati > Actinomycetota > Actinomycetes > Kitasatosporales > Streptomycetaceae > Kitasatospora > Kitasatospora sp. NPDC059088. The sequence goes on from NZ_JBHYGR010000134.1 coordinate 20,745, forward strand.
CCAGGACGGTGAAGCCGATGCCCCGGTAGAAGTGGCCGAGCCGCTCGCCGAGCGGGGCGCCGCCGGAGATCGCGTGGGTGGCCCGGCCGCCGAGGGCGGCCCGCAGCTTGCTGTAGACCAGCTTGTCGAAGACGGCGTGCTTGAGCCGCAGCACCAGGCCGGCGCCGCCGGCGTCCAGCGCCCGGCTGTAGGCGATCGCGGTCTCCGCGGCCTTGTCGAAGATCTTGCCCTTGCCGTCGGCCTGGGCCTTGGCACGGGCGGTGTTGTAGACCTTCTCGAACACCCTGGGCACGCCCAGGATCAGGGTCGGCCGGAACGACGCCAGCTCGGCGGTGACGTCCCTGATGTCCGAGACGTGGCCCAGCTTGATCGGGGCCATCACCGGGGCGATCTCGGCGATCCGGGCGAGCACGTGGGCCAGCGGAAGGAAGAGCAGCACGGAGCTCTCGCCGGTGCGGAACAGCGGGGCCAGACGCTCGACCACGTTGCCGCACTCGGCGAGGAAGTTGCCGTGGGTCAGCTGGCAGCCCTTCGGACGGCCGGTGGTGCCCGAGGTGTAGACGATGGTGGCGATGTCGTCGGGGCCGGCGATCGCCCGGCGCTCCTGGACGGTCGCGTCCGGGACGCCCCGGCCGGCCTCGGCCAGCGCGGCGAGCGCGCCGCCCTCGATCTGCCAGGTGTGCTTCAGCTCCGGCAGCCGGTCGCGGACCTCGGCGACCACCTTGACGTGCTGGTCGGTCTCGGTGACGAGGGCGACGGCGCCGGAGTCGCCGAGGATCCACTCGACCTGCTCGGCCGAGGAGGTCTCGTAGACCGGCACGGTGATCGCGCCGGCCGTCCAGATCGCGAAGTCCAGCAGCGTCCACTCGTACCGGGTGCGGGACATGACGCCCACCCGGTCGCCGGGCTCGATGCCCGCGGCGATCAGGCCCTTCGCGGCGGCGTGCACCTCGGCGAGGAACTGGACCGAGGTCAACTCCTGCCAGCGGCCGTCCACCTTCCGGCTGAGCACCGCGACGTCCGGGTGCTCCTCGGCGTTCCGGTGCACAGGGTCGGCGAGGTTACCGCCGCTCGGTACCTGGTAGAGGGCCGGAAGGCTGAAGTCGAGCAAGACTGCTCCTCGTTCGCGACGCTGCGGGACGGCAGGACGTTACTGCCCGGTAGGCAGCTTCGACCAGGGGGGTCGGCCCCGGTGTTCGAAGTGTCACACCCGGCCGGGTCGGACCAGGCCGTGACCGGGTCGTTCGACTGGCACCCTACGACAGCCCACAGGTGACCGGCCGGTAGCATGCCCTGCCGGCCGTCCCGGTGGCCGTCCCCGGTGGCCGTCCCGCCGACGGGCCCGCCCCGGCCGCCGCCGACGCCCCGCCCGCCTCCGCCGGTGCCCGTGCCGCCGAGGAGATCGCCGGTCGCGATAGCCTGCTCCGGGCGGATCGGGCCGAGCGTGCCCCGACCGGACCGGGCAGGCAGAAGGACGAGGCGGAGGGCCTTTCCATGGCGGAGCACACCAGGTCGAGCATCATCATCGACGCGACCCCGGCCGCGGTCATGGCCGTGATCGCGGACTTCGCCGCCTACCCGGCCTGGACCGGAGAGGTCAAGGAGATCGAGGTCCTGGAGAGCGGAGAGGACGGCCGCGCCGCGCAGGTCCGGCTGCTGCTCGACGCCGGCGCCATCCGCGACGAGCACACCCTCGCCTACACCTGGGACGGCGACCGCGAGGTCGGCTGGACCCTCGTCCGCAGCCAGATGCTCCGCTCGCTGGACGGCTCGTACACCCTCGCCCCGCTGTCCGGCGGCCGCACCGAGGCCACCTACCAGCTCGCCGTGGACGTCAAGATCCCGATGCTCGGCATGATCAAGCGCAAGGCCGAGAAGGTCATCATCGACCGCGCCCTGGCCGGCCTGAAGAAGCGCGTCGAGGGCTGACGGGCCCGGGCACGGCGGAACGGGGGCTGACGGCATGACGGCGACACGCACCATCCTGGTCAGCGGCGACGCGGGCGCGCCCGCGGTGGCCGCCGCCACCGCCCTGCACGCCGCCCGGCGCGGCCACCGCACCTGGCTGCTGGCCGCCGACGACCCGCACCGCGCCCTGGACTCCGCGCTCGGCACCCGGCTGGAGCCGGAACCGCTCCGCTACGCGCCGGGCCTGACGGTCTCCCGGATCGACGAGCAGGCCGCCTTCCGCTACGCCGTCGGCGAGCTCACCGGCCGGCTCAAGCCCGCCCTCGACCTGCTCGGCGCCGAACAGCTCGACCCCGAGGAGCTGACCGCCCTCCCCGGCATCGCCCGGCTCGCCCTGCTGCGCGCGCTGCCCGCCGCCGACCAGGACGTCCTGGTGGTGCTCGCCCCGGCACCCGCCGAGCTGATCGCCACCCTCGCCCTGCCCGAGCAGCTCACCCGCTACCTGGAGCGGCTGGTCCCCGAGCAGCGGCAGGCCGCCCGCGCGCTGCGCCCGCTGCTGGCCGGGCTGGCCGGCGTCCCGATGCCCGCCGAGTGGCTGTACGAGGGGCGCACCAAGGCCGCCGCGGTGCTCGCCGAGTCCCGCGCCGCGATCAGCGACCCGGGCACCAGCGTGCGCCTGGTCGTCTCCGCCGACGGCCACCCGTACGAGCAGCTGGGCCGGGTCCGGGCCGGGCTCGCGCTGTACGGCCACCGGCCGGACGCCGTCGTGGTGCACGGCGCGCTGCCGCCCGCCGCCCTCGCCTCGCCCGACCCCTGGCTGGCCGAGCTGGCCCGCCGCCGCCAGGAGGAGCTGGACCGGCTCGCCGCCGAGACCGACGCCCCGGTGCTGGTCACCGGCCTGGCCGAGGGCACCCTGGAGGCCGTCGCCGACCGGCTGTACGGGGACGGCCCCGGCCCCGAGCGGCTCGAACCGCAGCCCTGGCCGGTCGAGGACCGGCTTGCCGAGGACGGCCTGCTGGTCTGGCACCTCGACCTGCCCGGCGCCGACCGCTCCGGGCTGGACCTGGTCCGCCGGGGCGACGACCTGGTGGTCGGCCTCGGCGCCCACCGCCGGGTGCTCCCGCTGCCCGCCGCGCTGCGCCGCTGCACGGTCGCCGGGGCGGGGCTGCACGAGGGCGTGCTGTCGGTGCGGTTCGCACCCGACCCGTCGCTCTGGCCGCAGGGCTGACGGGCCTTCCGGCCTTTCCTCGCGGCCCGGCCGGTCGGGTAGCGTCGGCCCGAACGGGGCCGCGGGGTGCGGCCACGGCTGAGGAGGCGCCCGCGATGACCAGCACCGACGACCGTACCGAGCCCGGCACGGAGCAGGGGAGCGGGCCGTCCCACCCGTTCGGACCGGAGCTGGGCCCGCTGGTGGACGAGGTGCGCCGGTTCGCCACCGCCGTCGGCGAGAAGGCGCAGGAGACGAGTGCCACCACCCTGATCACCCTCTCCGGGCTGGCCGACCGCCTGCGCACCCAGCAGCCGGAGGTCTACTCCCACCTCGCCGCGGCCGGCTCCGGGCTGGCCGCCGCCGGCGCCGAGCTGCTGGCCGCCTACCGCGCCGCGGTGGCCGGGCACGAGCAGCGCTGGACGGCCGGGGAGGGGGCGCCGGTGGAGAAGATCGACCTCGACGCACCCGGCCGGGCCGAGGGCGCCGACGGGGCTGACGGGCCGTCCGCCAAGCAGTGAATCCGTGAATTCCGCAGCGTGACCAGGCTGCTCTCGTACGTCACGAAGAAGGAAAATCGATACGACTTTTGAAGCATCGTGGCCGGGCTGTCCCAGAATTGTCTTCGGATAATGTATGCGAGGCTGTGTACGGGGGCAGGGTTGGGCGGTACCGTTCCGTCCAGCGGGAACGAGTGAATAGCTGAGGGACACATGGCTCTGACCATCGGCGTCGATGTCGGCGGGACCAAGATCGCGGCAGGCGTGGTCGACGAGGCGGGTGCGATCCTGGCGCGGACCCGGGTGCCCACCCCGGCCGACCCCCAGTGGGCCGTCGACGCCATCGCGCAGGCCGTGCGCGAGCTCAAGGAGCAGCACCCCGGTGTCACCGCCGTCGGCGTCGGAGCCCCCGGCTTCGTCGACAGCAACCGCTCCACGGTGATCTTCGCGCCCAACATCGACTGGGAGAACGAGCCGCTGCGCGGCCGGATCGAGGAACTCACCGGCCTGTCCGCGGTGGTCGAGAACGACGCCAACTGCGCCGCCTGGGCCGAGTTCCGCTTCGGCGCGGCCGCCGAGCACCAGGACATGGTGCTGATCACCGTCGGCACCGGCATCGGTGGCGGCATCGTGCTCGACGGGCGGCTGCACCGCGGCCGCTTCGGCGTGGCCGGCGAGATCGGCCACCTCAACATGGTCCCGGACGGCCTCCAGTGCGGCTGCGGCGGCAAGGGCTGCTGGGAGCAGTACGGCTCCGGGCGCGCGCTGCGCCGCTACGGCCGGGAGAAGGCCGCGGCCGACCCGGTGCGCGGCCAGCGGATGCTGGACCTCAACGACGGCGTCGCCGAGACCATCCGCGGCATCCACATCACCGAGGCGGCCGAGGAGGGCGACCCGCTCGCCCTGGAGTGCTACGCCGAGCTGGCCGACTGGCTGGGCCGCGGCATGGCCGACCTCGCCGCGCTGTTCGACCCGGGCGTGTTCGTCCTCGGCGGCGGCGTCTCCGACTCCGGCCGGCTGCTGCTCGACCCGGTCGCCAAGGCCTTCGAGCACTACCTGACCGGCGGGGTGCACCGCCCCCGCGCCGAGGTCGTGCTGGCCTCCATGGGCTCCGCGGCCGGCATCGTCGGCGCGGCGGACCTCGCCCGCACCTGACCGATCCCCAGCAGTCGTCGTGACCCGCCGGCGGCGGTGCGACCGGGCCCCGACCAATCCCGGACGCGCCGCCGCCGTCGCACTACCGTCCTTCCCAGGACACCGCACCAGGGGAGGACCATGACCGCCGCACCCGTCGAGCCGCCGCCGGGCGGCCCGCGCCGACTGCGCCTGCTCAGCTACAACATCCGTTCGCTGCGCGACGACCGGCGGGCGCTGGCGCGGGTGATCCGGGCCTGCGCGCCCGACCTGGTCTGCGTCCAGGAGTCACCGCGCTACTGGCGCCCGGAGGGCCAGGCCGCCCGGCTGGCCCGGGACACCGGGACGGTCGTCCTGGCCGGGGGCGGCCGCACCGCCGCCGGACCGCTGCTGCTCGGCCGGCCCGGCGCCGTCGAGGTGCTGGGCGTGCACGACCGGCTGCTGCCCAAGACCCGCGGCCTGCACGCGCGCGGCTTCGCCACCGCACTGCTGCGGCTGCCCGGCAGCGCGCCCTTCACCGTCACCAGCTGCCACCTCAGCCTGGACCCGCAGGAGCGGTGCGGGCAGTTCGAGCTGCTCCTCGACCAGCTGGCGATCACCGAACACGGCGTCGTGGCAGGGGACTTCAACGAGCACCCGGACGGGCCGGGCTGGCAGCTGCTGGCCTCCCGGATGTGGGACGGGTACCCGACCGCGCCCTGGGGCGGCGAGTTCACGTCCGTCCCGGAGAACCCCTACCAGCGGATCGACGCCGTCTTCGCCACGCCCGGGATCACCGTCCTCGGCTGCGGGGTGCCGCACGGGCTGCCCGGGGTCACCGGGGCCGACCTGCGGGCCGCGACCGACCACCTGCCGGTGCTGGCCGTGCTGGAGTTCCCGGCGCCCTGAGGCGCGTCCCGAGGACCGGGCCCGGACGAACGGACCGGGCCCGGACGACCGGGTCAGGCCCGGACAGCCGGACCGGGCCAGGGCTAGGGCCTGTCCGGCGGATCTTGCCAGGCGCGCGACGCCGGGCATCCCG
>NZ_JBHYGR010000135.1:0-26072 GCF_042738155.1 Kitasatospora sp. NPDC059088
GCGCCCGCACGGCGCCCCGCTCCCCCGGCCCGAGGCCACGCCCGTCACCCGCCGACTGCGGGACCGCTCACAGACCCCGCCGCCGGCCCGGCCCCGCCCCCGGGACCGGCAGCACAGCCCCGCACCCGGCGGACGGCCCGGCACGGCACGGCAGCGGTTGCTGCGGCAGCGGCTGGTCGTCTTCGTCACCGTGACGATCGGCGTCGCACTGGCCATCGCGGCGGCGCAGGGCTGCGAGAACCGGAGCAACCAGGGGGCGCGACCGGCGGTCGGGCAGAGCGCGACGGCCGGTACGGGTGGCGGCGGCGGTGGTGGCGGCGAACTGGCCGTGCCCGGGAGTTCCGTGGATGTCGCGCCGCAGGCCTCGGCGACCCCGCTCGCAACCCCGCTCCCGGCCGCCGCGCGCGGCACCGCGGACAGTGCGTTGGCGCCCGCGCAGGGGCCCGGTCCCGTGGTGGACTGGCCCAACCGCAGCTACCCCGACGCGGCGGGCGGGCCGGCCGTCACCTTGAAAGACGGGCGCTCGGTGGGCGGCGGGCCGCAGATCGCGCTGAGCGCCGTCCTGCCCGCCCGGTACAAGGGGCAGCCGGCCACGGTCGTGGTGCTGCGGCGGGTGGAGGGATCGGCGCCGGTCGACCTCGTCCAGCTCTACACCTTCGCCGGGGACTCACCCGTGGCCACCACCTCCCGGACCTCCACCGCCGACCCGCAGGCCACCGCCGCCTGGCGCCTGGACGGCAGCGCCGTCGTCCGTGAGGAACGCGTGGCCGCCACCGGCGCGATCATCTCCACCCGCTACACCGCGCGGGCCGACGGCACCCTCGACGAGTCCTGGCCCGGCGCCGGCGCCTCCGGCGGCACCGGCCTCACCACCCCTCCCCCGGCCGCCGCCCCGGCCCCACCCACCGCCCCGACGGGCTGAGCGAGCGAGCTGGCACAGGAAGTCGGGCTGGCCGACTTCTGGCGCCTCGCCCTGTGCCAGGGGCGTGAGGTGGACGGCACAGCCCAGGCGGCGGGCAGCGGGCGCGTCGGCGTCGAGCACTGGAAGTCGGGTCGGCCGACTTCTGGTGCGGCGGTGGGGCTGCGGGCTCAGGGTGCGCAGCTGACCGGGTGGTCCCGCGGCGAGCGGAGCGGCTTCCGGCACAGCAGCGGCGACATCGGGCCTGGAAAAGACCGCGCAGGAAGTCGGGTCGGCCGACTTCTGGCGCACGGTGGGGCTTGGTGGGCAGCTGCGGGCGAGCGTAAGAAGTCGAGCAGGGCGGCCGTTCGTGCTGCGGTCTGGCGATAAGGGCCCAGTCGCGAGGTAGCCTGCGCGGCTCAGGTGGCGGGCGTCAGAAGTCGGGCCCGCCGACTTCTGGTGCCGGCCCGCCGGGCGAACGGCGGAGGTCGGGGCTGCCGATTTTCGGCGCAGGCAACGGGTCTTGAGCAGGTGCAAGAGCTTCCGGGGGCGCAGCAGAAGTCGAACCGGCCGACTTCTGGTGCCGGCCAAAGGTGGCACCAGGTTCGCCGGGTGAGCGGCCTGTGGCGGGGCGACCTCTGGGGTCAGGGGGTGGTGACGGCGTAGAAGGCTACGGCGGCGGCGGCGCCGACGTTGAGGGAGTCGATGCCGTGGGCCATGGGGATGCGGACCGGGTGGTGGGCGGCGGCGATGGCGCGGTGGGTGAGGCCGTCGCCTTCGGCGCCGAGGAGGAGGGCGGTCCTGGGGAGGGTGTGCGGGGCGAGGGTGGCGAGGTCGACGGCGGTGTCGGCGGGGGTGAGGGCGAGGAGGGTGAAGCCGGCGTCGCGGACGGTGTCGAGGGCGGCGGGCCAGGGGTCGAGGCGGGCGTACGGAACCGCGAAGACGGCGCCCATGGAGACCTTGACCGCGCGGCGGTACAGCGGGTCGGCGCAGTCGGGTGAGAGCAGGACGGCGTCCATGCCGAGGGCGGCGGCGCTGCGGAAGATGGCGCCGAGGTTGGTGTGGTCGACCAGGCCTTCGAGCACGGCGACCCGGCGGGCCCCGGTGAGCAGGTCGGCGGCGTCCGGGAGGGGCTTGCGCTCCATCGAGGCGAGGGCGCCGCGGTGGACGTGGTAGCCGGTGACGGCTTCGGCCAGGCCGGGTTCGACGACGTGGACCGGGGCGTCGGCCTCGGCGATGACGTCGGCCATCACGTCGAGCCACTTGGCGGTCAGCAGCATCGACCGCATCCGGTAGCCGGCCGCGAGGGCGCGGCGGATGACCTTCTCCCCCTCCGCGATGAACAGGCCCTCGGCGGGTTCGCGGCGGCGGCGCAGTTCGACGTCGGTCAGGCCGGTGTAGTCGGCGAGGCGCGGGTCGGCCGGGTCGGTGATGGTGCTGGGTTCGGACACCCTGTGATCTTGCCAAGCCGGGACGGGGAAGGCCAAACGGCGGAGGTGACGGGGTGGTCCCAGGCTACTCGGAGTGCAAATATGACGGTATGGCCCGAAATCCGGGCCGATCCTGGGCTCCGTCGGCCTCTGGTGCCACCGGCGACGCCGGCTCCCCCGGTGGGCGCCCACACGGTCGGCTAGAGCTGCCACGCGCGAAGCGGTCGAGACCGGACCGGCACTGGTCGGTGGCCGGACAGGTGTTCGCGCTGCAGATCCTGATCGTGCTGCTGCTGGTCGCGGGGGCAGCGGTGGCGCTGGTGGTGCAGTCGCACAACGACGCCGACCACGAGGCGAGCAACCGGTCGGTGGCGGTCGCCCAGGCCTTCGCCAACTCACCGGGCATGGTGGACGCGCTGCGCTCCCCCGATCCGACCGCGATCCTCCAGCCGAAGGCGCAGTCCGCGCGGATCTCCTCGGGTGTGGACTTCATCGTGGTGCTGAACAACCAGGGCATCCGCTACACCCACCCCAATCCGGCCCGGATCGGCCAGAAGTTCATCGGCACGTACGAGCCGGCGCTGCACGGCCAGGTGGTGACCCAGCACCTCACCGGCACGCTGGGCCCGCTGGTGCAGGCGGTCGTCCCGGTGTACGCGCCGGACGGCTCGGTGGTCGGGCTGGTCTCGGCGGGGGTCACCCTGAGCAACGTGTCCACCGCGAGCGAGCGCCAGCTGCCGCTGGTGCTGGGCGCGGCGGCGGGCGCGATAGGGCTGGCCACGCTGGGGACGGCGCTGATCAGCCGGCGGCTGCGGCGGCAGACGCACGGGCTGGGCCCGGTCGAGATGACCCGGATGTACGAGCACCACGCGGCGGTGCTGCACGCGGTGCGCGAGGGCGTGATGATCGTCGGCGGGGACGGGCGGCTGCTGCTCTGCAACGACGAGGCGCGCCGGCTGCTGGACCTGCCGCCGGACGCCGAGGGCCGCCCGGTGACCGAGCTGGGCCTGGAGCCCGCGCCGCTGGAGCTGCTGACCGCCGACCGGCCGGTGAGCGACGAGGTGGTGCTGGCCGGGGAGCGGCTGCTCGCCGTGAACGTACGGCTGACCGACCGGGACGGCGGCCCGCCCGGCTGCGTCGCCACGCTGCGCGACTCCACCGAGCTGATGGCGCTGACCGGCCGGGCAGAGGGCGCGCAGCGGCGGTTGCGGCTGCTGTACGACGCCGGGCTGACGGTGGGCAGTTCGCTGGACGTGACCCGGACGGCGGAGGAGCTCGCGCAGGTCGCGGTGCCGCGGTTCGCGGACTTCGTCACGGTGGACCTGGCCGAGCAGGTCCTGGCGGGCGAGGAACCCCCGTCGGTCGGCACGCTGGGCCGGATGCACCGCACCGCGCTCGCCGGGATCAGGGACGACGCGCCGTTCCACCCGGTGGGGACGGTCCTGGAGGTGGTGCCGGCCACCCCGCTGGCCGGGGCGCTGCACAGCGGCGCGCCCGGGCTGGAGCCGCGGCTGGCCGAGGCGCGGGGCTGGCGGGAGCAGGACCCGGAACGCTCGGCGCGGGTGCTGGCGTACGGGGTGCACTCGCTGGTGCGGGTGCCGCTGCGGGCGCGCGGGGTGCTGCTGGGGGTGGTGCGGTTCTGGCGGGCGGACCGGGCCGAGCCGTTCGAGCCGGAGGACCTGACACTGGCCGAGGAACTGGTGGCGCACGCGGCGGTGTGCATCGACAACGCCCGGCGCTACACCCGGGAGCACGAGATGGCGGTGACCCTCCAGCACAGCCTGCTGCCGCGGAGCCTGCCCGAGCAGAGCGCGCTGGAGGTGGCGCACCGCTACCTGCCGGCCCAGGCCGGGGTGGGCGGGGACTGGTTCGACGTGATCCCGCTGCCGGGCGCCCGGGTGGCGCTGGTGGTCGGCGACGTGGTCGGGCACGGGCTGCACGCGGCGGCGACGATGGGGCGGCTGCGCACGGCGATCCACAACTTCTCGACGCTGGACCTGCCGCCGGACGAGCTGCTGGGCCATCTGGACGAACTGGTGAACCGGATCGACCAGGAGGAGGCGGGCGGCGCCGGAAGCGCCGGGCTGACCGGGGCGACCTGCCTGTACGCGATCTACGACCCGGTGTCCCGGCGCTGCACCCTGGCCGGGGCCGGGCACCCGCCGCCGGCCGTGGTGGACCCCCAGGGCCGGGTGACGTACCCGGAGCTGCCGACCGGGCCGCCGCTGGGGCTGGCGGTGCTGCCGTTCGAGACCGTCGAACTGGAGCTGGCCGAGGGCAGTCGGCTGGTGCTGTACACGGACGGGCTGGTGGAGGACCGCGAGCGGGACATCGACGAGGGCCTGGAGCTGCTGCGGACGACGCTGGGCGGGCCGCCGCGGACGCCCGAGCAGACCTGCGCGGACGTGCTCGGGGCGATGCTGCCGGCGCACCCGCAGGACGACATCGCGCTGCTGGTGGCGGAGACCAGGGTGCTGGCGCCGGACCGGGTCGCGCAGTGGGAGGTGCCGGCCGACCCGGCGGCGGTGGGTGCCGTCCGGGCGCAGGTGGCCCGGCGGCTGGCCGACTGGGGGCTGGACGAGGCGGCGTTCGTCACCGAGCTGATCCTGAGCGAGCTGGTGACCAACGCGATCCGGTACGGCTCCGGGCCGATCCGGGTGCGGCTGCTCCGCGACCGCTCGCTGATCTGCGAGGTGTCGGACGGCAGCAGCACCTCGCCGCACCTGCGGTACGCGGCGACCGAGGACGAGGGCGGGCGCGGGCTGTTCCTGGTCGCGCAGTTCGCGGACCGCTGGGGGACGCGCTACACGGCGACCGGGAAGGTCATCTGGACGGAGCAGCCGTTGGAGTAGGAAGTCGGCCGGGCCGACTTCCCGCTCCGTGGGCCTGCTACCGCTGGAAGGCGGCGGCCAGGACGTTGACCACGTCGCCGACCACGATGACCGCCGGGGGCTTGACGCCCTCGGCCTCGACCACGGCGGCGACCGTGGCCAGGGTGGCGTCCACCCGGCGCTGGGCGGCGGTGGTGCCCTCCTGGACGATCGCGACCGGGGTGTCGGCCGGGCGGCCGTGCTCGACCAGCGTGGCGGCGATGGCGCCGATCTTGTCCACGGCCATCAGCAGCACCAGGGTGCCGCTCATCCCCGCGACGGCCGTCCAGTTGGTGACCGAGCGCGGGTCGTCCGGGCCGACGTGGCCGGAGACCACGGTGAACTCCTGGGTCAGGCCGCGGTGGGTGACCGGGATGCCGGCCGACTCCGGGACGCTGATCGAGCTGGAGATCCCGGGCACCACGGTGACCGGGATGCCCGCCTCGGCGCAGGCCAGCAGCTCCTCGCCGCCGCGGCCGAAGACGTACGGGTCGCCGCCCTTGAGCCGGACCACGAACTTCCCGGCCTTGGCGTGGTCGATCAGCGCCTGGTTGATCGCCTCCTGGGCCATCTGGCGCCCGTAGGGGATCTTGGCGGCGTCGATCACCTCGACGTGCTCGGGCAGCTCGGCGAGCAGCTCGCGCGGGGCGAGGCGGTCGGCGACCACCACGTCGGCGTCGGCGAGCAGCCGGCGGCCGCGCACGGTGATCAGGTCCGGGTCGCCCGGGCCGCCGCCGACCAGGGCGACGCCGGCGCCGCGGGTGCGGTACGAGCGGGCGGCCAGCGAGCCGTCCCGCAGGCCGCCGACGACGGCGTCGCGCAGGGCGGCGGAGTGGCGCGGGTCGCCGGTGAGCACCGCGACGGTGGCGCCGCCGTCACGGCCGCTGGCCGGGGTCCAGGCGGAGGCGGCGGAGGCGTCGTCGCTGCGGGAGCAGAACACCCGCTCGCGCTCGGCCTCGGCGCTGATCGCCGTGTTGACCGCCGGGTCGTCGGTGGCCACCAGGGCGTACCAGGCCCCGGCCAGGTCGCCGTCCGCGTACGGGCGGGCGTGCCAGGTCAGCTCGCCCGCGTCCGCCATGGCCTGGACGGCCGGGGTGGTGGCGGGGGATATCAGGTGCAGGTCGGCGCCGGAGGCGATCAGAGCGGGCAACCGCCGCTGCGCGACCTGTCCGCCGCCGACCACGACGACGCGACGGCCGGCCAGCAGCAGGCCCACCGGGTAGGGGGTCAGGCCCTCGGTGCTGGGGTGCGGGGTGGGCGCGCTCATCGGCGGTGCTCCTGATCGGGATGAGGGTGTGGGGAAGTACGGAGATACGCCGCTCCGCGGGCCGGCGCGCCCTCGGGCCGGTCCGCGGAGCGGTGAGGTGGTGCGTCAGGCCTTCTCGGTGACCCCGGCGGAGTCGAAGGTGGCTACATCGTGCATCGCGCGGGCCGCACTCTGCACCAGCGGCAGCGCCAGCAGGGCACCGGTGCCCTCGCCGAGCCGCAGGTCCAGGTCGATCAGCGGACGCAGGCCGAGCTTCGCCAGCGCGGCCTGGTGGCCGGGCTCGGCGGAGCGGTGGCCGGCGATGCAGGCGGCCAGCACCTCGGGGGCGATCGCCTTGGCGACCAGCGCGGCCGAACCGGCGATCACGCCGTCCAGCACCACCGGGGTGCGCAGCGAGGCGGCGCCCAGCAGGAAGCCGGCGATGGCCGCGTGCTCCAGGCCGCCGACGGCGGAGAGGACGCCGATCGGGTCGTTCGGGTCGGGCTGGTGGAGGGCCAGCGCGGCGCGGATGACCTCGACCTTGCGGGCGTGGGTCTCGTCGTCGATGCCGGTGCCGCGGCCGGTGACCTCGGCCGGGTCGAGGCCGGTGAACACCGAGATCAGGGCGGCCGAGGCGGTGGTGTTGGCGATGCCCATGTCGCCGGTGACCAGCGCCTTGTTGCCCGCCGCGACCAGGTCGCGGGCGGTCTCGATGCCGACCTCGATAGCCTGGAGGGCCTCCTCGCGGGTCATCGCCGGGCCCTGGGTCATGTCGTCGGTGCCGGGCTTGACCTTGCGCGGCAGCAGGCCGGTGGCCCGGCCCTGCTGGACGGCCTGCGGCAGCTCGGCGGCGACGCCGACGTCCACGACGCAGACCTCGGTGCCGATCTGCTTGGCGAAGGAGTTGATCACCGCTCCCCCGGCCAGGAAGTTGCCGACCATCTGGGCGGTCACCTCCTGCGGCCACGGGGTGACGCCCTGGGCGTGCACGCCGTGGTCGCCCGCGAAGATCGCCACGCAGGCGGGCTCCGGGATCGGCGGCGGGCACTTGCGGGAGAGGCCGGACAGCTGGGCGGAGATGATCTCCAGCATGCCGAGCGAGCCGGCCGGCTTGGTCATCCGCTTCTGGCGGTCCCAGGCCTCGCCGAGCGCCTTGGCGTCCAGCGGGCGGATCCCGCGCAGGGTGTCGGCGAGCAGGTTCTGCGGCTCCTCGCCGGGCAGCGCGCGGTTGCCGTACTGCTCCTCGTGCACCACCCAGGCGAGCGGGCGCTTCTTGGCCCAGCCCTGCTGCTCCAGCTCCGGCTCGTCCGGGAACTCGTCGACGAAGCCGACGCACAGGTAGGCGACGACCTCCAGGTGCTCGGGCAGGCCGAGCTCGCGGACCAGCTCCTCGTCGTCGAAGAAGCTCACCCAGCCGACGCCCAGGCCCTCGGCACGGGCGGCCAGCCAGAGGTTCTCGACGGCCAGCGCGGCCGAGTACGGGGCCATCTGCGGCTGGGTGTGCCGGCCCAGGGTGTGCCGGCCGCCGCGGGTGCGGTCGGCGGTGACCACGATGTTCACCGGGGTGTCGAGGATCGCCTCGATCTTGATCTCCCGGAACTGCTTGGCCCGGCCCTTCGGCAGCGAGTCCGCGTACGCCTCGCGCTGGCGCTCGGCCAGGGCGTGCATCTTCCGACGGGTCTTCGCCGAGCGGATGACCACGAAGTCCCAGGGCTGGGAGTAGCCGACGCTGGGCGCGGTGTGGGCCGCCTCCAGGACGCGGATCAGCACCTCGTGCGGGATCGGGTCGGGGCGGAAGCCGTTGCGGATGTCGCGGCGCTCGCGGATCACCTGGTGGACGGCGTCGCGGCCGGCGTCGTCGTAGCCGGGGGCGGCGGGGCCGCGGGGCTCGGCGGGCTCGGCGGGCTGCTCGTCCTCGGCGGCCGGGGCGTCGGTCGGCTCGACGGCTGCCTCGGGCTGCTGCTCGGCCGGCGGCTGGTCGGCCTCCGGCTGCTCGGTGGCGGCCGGGGCCTCGGGCTGCGGCTCCTCGGTGGCCTGGGCCTCCGGCTGCGGCTGCTCGGCGGCGGGGGCCTCCTCCTGGACGGCCTCCGGTCCGGCGGCGACGGGCTCGGCCTGCGGCTGCTCGGCCCCGGGCTGCTCGGCCTGCTCCGGCTGCGGCTGCTCGGCGGCCGGGGCCCCGGCGGGCTGCTCGACGACCTCGGCGGTCTCGGCGGTCCCGGCGGTCTCGGGGACCACGCCGACCGGCTGTTCGGTGACCTCGGTGACCTGCTCGGGGACGGGCTGCTGCGCGGCCTCGGGAGCGACGGCCTCGGCGGGCTGCACGGCCTCGGCGGCGGCCTGCTCGACGGTCGGCTGCTCGGTCTGCTCCGGCTGCCCGGGGACCGGCTCGGCCGGGGTCTCCGCGGTCGGCTCGGCCGGGACGGCCTCCGGCTGCGGCTGCTCGGCCTGCTCCGAGTGCTCCGGCTGCTCGGCGGTCGGCTCGGCACCGACGGCCTCGACAGCGACGGCCTCGGCCTGGACCGGCTCGGTGGCGGGCTCCTGCTCGGCGGCCTCGGCGACGACCTGACCGGAGGGCATCTCCCCCGTACCGGCGGCGGTTTCGGCCACCGGCTCCGCGACGACCGCCTGCGCGGCCTCGGCGGGCTGCCCGGCCTCCTGGACCGCCTCGACGGCCGGAGCCTGCTCGGCAACCGGGGCCTGCTCGACGGCAGGGGCCTGCTCGGCGGCCTGCGGCGCGTCGGCGACCGCTATGGGGACGGTCTGCTCCTGGACCGCCGCGACGGCCGCCGGGGCCTGCTGGGCCGCCTCGACCTTGGGCAGGCCGTGCGGGGTCGGCGCGGCGAGGAAGGCGGAGATCCGGCGCGGCTGACCGGCCGGGGCGGCGGCCTCGGCCGACTCGACGGGCGCGGCGGACTCGCCGGCACCTTCGACGGCCACGACCTCGACGGCGGCACCTTCGACCGCGGCGGTCTCCACGGCGGCGGTCTCCACGGCCGGGGCGTCGACGAGCACCGTCTCGACCGCGGGGCTCTCCACCGCGACCGCCTCGGCGGCCGGCTGAGCGACGGTCTCCGCCGCGACCGGCTCGACCACGACGGCCGGGTCCGGCTGGACGGCCTCGGCGGCCGGCTGGACCGGAACGCCCTCGGCGGGCGGTGCGGCCAGGACGGCGTCCGGGGTCCCGACGACCTCGATCACCTCGATCGCACCGATCGCCTCGACCGCCATCAGGCCCTCGACCGGCGGCGAGGCCAGCGGCACCTGCTGGTAGCCCTGGGCCTGGGCGGCCTGGTGAACCTCCGGCCCGCCCTCGACCGTGGAGGGAGTCGGCGGCACCGGCGCGGCGGGCGCCACCGGGGCGGCCTGCGGCACGGCGCCGGGAGCCTGCGCGACGGGCTCGCCCATCGGCGGCCGGCCGACGACCGGGATGCCGTGCGCGGGCGTGCCGCCCAGCGACGGGCCGCGGTCGGCCAGCGAACGGACCGGCACCTGGCCGGTCATCAGCGAGGGGTCCGGGATCGGCGGGCCGGCGTGCAGCGGGCGCCGCGGCTGCTGAGCCTGCGTCATCGGCTGCTGCGGGTACGGCTGCGCCTGGGCGCCCTGCGCCGGCGGCTGCTGGAACTGCTCGCCGCCGAGCACGGGCGGGTCGACCGGCGGCCAGGAGGGCTCGACCGGGGTGCCGTCCGGCTGCGCGAACGGGGCCTGCTCGGCGCCCCAGGAGCCCTGCGGGCCGGGCATCAGCAGGACGTCGTCCTCGTCGTCCAGCCCGTCCGGCTGGTCGACGAAGTGGAAGGCCGGGCGCTGGGCGCCCTGGTCGACGGCCCAGCCGTCCCCCGGGGCGGCCGGGGCCGGCACGCCGGGGGCGGTGAAGTTCGGCTGGCCCTGCGGCGGGATCACGCCCGCGCCGGGGGGCACCGCGCCCGGCAGGCCGCCGAGCGGCGCCGCCGGGTTGGGGATCACGCCGCTGTCGGTCGCGACGCCCTGCAGAGGTGCAACGCCCGCGACGCCCTCCGGTCCGCCGAGCGGGTCGGGCCCGGCGTGCAGGTGCTCCGGCAGTCCCTCGCCCGGGACGTGGCCGCCATCGGTCATTGTCAAAGCTCCTTCCAGGCCGCTGCCGCGCCCCTTGGCGACGCGATCCACCGACCGCAGCGCCCATCCGCACGGGCCGGGCCTGCACCGACCCGCCCCTCAACCACACGTGGCCGCCGCGCCGTGGCGCTGCGGCCCAAGTCCTTCCGGCGCGCTGCGGCACCCCGGCCCGGGCACCGCCGGTGAAGGCGGTGCACCATCTGAGTCAACGACAACCCGGAGCAACCGGCACGACCGCACCGGACCCTACGGCATTCTCCAGGTCCGGCACGCGGCCCGTCGAATTGCCCACACTCCGAGCGGAACCGGATTGCACCACGTCAAAAAGGTGACAAACCGACCGAATCGGGTGGGTCGTCGGCGGATGGAACCGCCTGGGACGCCACACTACCGGCCCGGCGCGGTGACCTCTCGAATCGGTGTCCGGATGCGACCTGGATCACCGCGCGGTGGGTCCGGCGGCCCCGGCCCGCACCCGAGGCCTTCACACGATCTGCTCACCCCAGAGCAGCAGTGCACCGCCCGCGCCCGCCCCGAGCGCCAGTGCGCCGCCCTCCTCGCCGGCCCGCAGCGGGGTCGACTGCAGCAGCGCGCCGTCCGCGCGGTAGCCGGCCCCGACGATGGCCCGGTGGACCTCCTCGGCCTCGGCGAAGGTCCGGGCCAGCGCCACGAAGCGCTCCGGTCTGCGGGCCAGCACCGCGCGCACCACGTCCAGGCCGCCGGACTCCACCACCGCCGCGTCGGGCTCCGGGAGTCCGCCCAGCACCTCCGGCCCCTGCCCGTACACCGTCTCCACCTCGACCCCGTAGCGGCGGGCGTTGACGGTGAGCCGGGCGCAGGCCGAGCGGGAGGCCTCGACCGCGACCACGGCGGCACCGAACCGGGCCGCCTCCACCGCGAGGGCGCCGCTGCCCGCGCCGACCGACCAGACCAGGTCGCCGGGACGTGCACCCAGACGGGCCAGCACCAGGGCGCGCACGTGCGCGGGCAGTGCCTCCGACGCGCCCGGCTCGCCCTCCGTGCGCCCGGCGCCCGCGTAGGCGTCGCCGGGGAGCGCCCAGCCGCGTTCCGCGCCGGGGTAGCCCAGCGGGCGCCCCGCCAGCCAGCCGGCCGCCTCGCCGACCGCGCCGGCCTGGGCGCCGCCGCCGATCACCAGCACCACGTTGGGGTCGCGCCAGACGTGGTCGGCGATCCGGTCGGAGGTGAGGACGGTGACGTCCTCCTCCGGGGTGCCGAGGGCCTCGCAGACCACGAAGGTCCGGTGCACCCCGCGCAGCATCAGGGCGAGTTCGCCCGGACCGGCGCCCGGGGCGGTGAGCACGGCGACCTTGGGGTGGGCGCGGCAGATGTTGGCGGCGCGGCGCAGCCGGCCGCCGTGGGCGCTGACCACCTGGGCGTCCTCCCAGGGCATCCCGGCCCGGGCGAAGGCGGTGGCGACGGAGGAGACGGCGGGCAGGACTTCGAGTTCGAGGCCGAACTCGGGGCGGCGCAGGGTGCGCACCACGCCGAAGAAGCCCGGGTCGCCCTCGGCGACCACGACGGCGGCGCCGCGGTGCTCGGCGATCGTGCGGGCGGCCTGCTGGATGTTGCCGAGGGCGATCCGCTCGGCGTCCTCCGGCACCGGGAGGGCGTCCAGTTGGTAGGAGGCTCCGGCGACCAGGGTCGCCGCGGCGAGGGCCGCGCCGGCGGCCTCGGTCAGTGGCGTGCCGTCCCACCCGATGACCGTGATCCGGTCAGCCATCTGCGGCCGTTCTCCCTCGACTCGTTGCGCGACTCCTCGCGCGGCTCGTCGCGCCGGCTGTGCGGCGCCGGTGGAGAGGCTACCGGGTACCGTCCCCCTGAGGTCGACAACTCGCACACATGTCCGCGCCGCGGGGGTGACCAGCGGGGAAGGGCGTGGCGGATCAGTCGCGCAGCACGTAGCGGTGGTCGCCGTGCCAGCCGTCGCGGTGCAGTTCGGGCGACTCCAGGTCCTCCGGGAGGAGGCTCCACAGGATCAGGTCGCTGCGGGTCTCCGCGACGAGCTCCCCGGACTCGCCGCGGACTATCCAGGCGCTGCGCAGCACGCCCTCGCTGATGCCGCCGATCTTCTGGGCGACCTGCTGGGCGGCGGTGTTCCCGGCGGCGGTGCGCAGTTCCAGGCGCAGGAAGTCGCGGTCCTCGAACAGCCACTGGGCGACGCCGAGGACGGCCTCCGGGGCGTAGCCCTCGCCGCGGGCCCAGGCGGCGGTGACGTAGGAGATCTCGGTGCTGCGCAGCCGCCAGTCGGTGTTGCGCAGTTCGACCAGGCCGACCAGGCGCTGGGTGAGGTGCTCGGTGACGGCGAAGACGATGCCGCGGCCGTGGGCGCGGTGGGCGGGGGCGAGGGTGCGGGCGAGCTCGGTCGCGTACTCCTCGGTGAAGGGGTGCGGGAGGTCGGTCCAGGCGAGTACGAGGTCGTCGGCCATCATGGTGGCCAGCCCCGGGGCGTCGTCCTCCGCAAGGGGCCGCAGCAGCAGCCGTTCGGTGCTGATGGCGGTCTCGGGGAAGCTCGCTGCCATGCCGTCTCTCCTCGCCGGGTCGTGAACACAACACCGTACGCCTCCGTCGCGCCCCGGTTGCCATGCGGTGCGCCGCGCGCACGACGGTACGTCAGAACCCGGTCTGCCGTGGTGTCCCTGGTGCATACTGCCCGACCGGGCCCCCGCCGAGGTGCGGCGGGGGCCCGGTCGGGCGTCACAAGGTATGACCGTACGACGATCAGATCGTTCAGAAGGCCGGGATGACCGAACCCTGGAACGTGTCGTTGATGTACTTCTTGACCTCGTCGGAGTGCAGCAGCTCGGCCAGCTTCTTCACCCGCGGGTCGTTCTCCTTGCCCTTCTTGACGGCGATGATGTTGGCGTACGGGTTGCCCTCGGCCTTCTCCAGCACCAGCGCGTCGGTGGCCGGCTTGAGGCCCGAGTCGAGCGCGTAGTTGCCGTTGATCACGGCGGCGTCGAGGTCGGCGATGGAGCGGGGCAGCTGGGCCGCCTCCAGCTCCTTCCACTTGAAGTTCTTCGGGTTGGCCGTCACGTCCGCCGG
Source organism: Kitasatospora sp. NPDC059088 (assembly GCF_042738155.1). Classification (NCBI taxonomy): domain Bacteria; kingdom Bacillati; phylum Actinomycetota; class Actinomycetes; order Kitasatosporales; family Streptomycetaceae; genus Kitasatospora; species Kitasatospora sp. NPDC059088. The sequence goes on from NZ_JBHYGR010000135.1 coordinate 13,597, forward strand.
GGTGGCGGCGGTGCCGGCGCCGTCCTTGAGGGTGATCAGCTTGTTGTCGGCGAGCAGCTTGAGCGCGCGGCCCTCGTTGGTGGCGTCGTTGGGCAGGCCGATGGTGGCGCCGGACGGCAGGTCGCCGATCGACTTGACCTTCTTGGAGTAGACGCCGAGCGGCTCCAGGTGGACCGGCTCGACCGGGACGATGTCCGTGCCGTTCTTCTTGTTGAAGTCGTCCAGGTACGGGACGTGCTGGAAGTAGTTGACGTCGGCCGAACCGTCCTGCACCGCCGTGTTGGGGGTCACGTAGTCGGTGACCTCCTTGATGTCGAGCTTGAGGCCCGCCTTGGCCGCGAGGTTGTCCTGGACGAACTTGAGGATCTGCGCGTGCGGGGTCGGGCTGGCCACGACCTTGAGCGGCGCGTTGGGGTCCGAGGAGGAGGAGCCCGAGCTGCCGCAGGCGGCCAGGGACAGGGCGAGGCCGGCGGTGGCGAGGACACTGGAGAACTTCAGAACGTTGCGCACGAAAAGTGCCTTTCTGCGTGGTGCGGGGAGCCGCGTCCGGAGGTCGGACGAGGGAGGTCTAGGAGGCGACGAGGTCCTCGTCGGGGGTGGTGGCCCGCGGGCGGAGCAGGCGGGTGCGTCCGCCGCCGCGGCCCCGGTCGCCGAGCCGGCGCACGGCGTAGTCGCCGACCAGCTGGATCACCGTGACGATGATCGCGATCTCGGCCACGATGATCCACATGAAGGTGGTCTCGAAGCGCAGGTAGCCGTAGCGGTAGGCGAGGTCGCCGAGGCCGCCGCCGCCGACCGTGCCGGCCATCGCGGAGTAGCCGATCAGGGCGATCACCGTGGTGGTGACGGAGGCCACGATGCCGGGCAGCGCCTCGGGCACGAGCGTCTTGCGCACCAGCGTCCAGGTGCTGCCGCCCATCGCCTGCACCGCCTCGATCAGGCCGCGGTCGACCTCCCGGACGTTGGTCTCCACCAGCCGGGCGAAGAACGGGATGGCGCCGACCGTCAGCGGCACGGTCGCCGCCTGCCAGCCGAGGGAGTTGCCGGTCAGCCAGCGGGTGAAGGAGATCAGCGCGATCATCAGGATGATGAACGGCAGCGACCGGGCCAGGTTCACCACGGCGCCGAGCACCTTGTTCACCGGCTGGTTCTGCAGCGCCCCGCCCTTGGAGGTGAGCACCAGCAGCACCCCGAGCGGCAGGCCGAGCACGACCGTGCAGAGGGTCGCGACACCGACCATCTGGAAGGTCTCCTGGGTGGCCGGCCACATCAGGTCCTGCATCTGGTCCCAGCTCAGGCCGCTCATGCCACCGCTCCGTTCGCCCTGCCGTTGCCGTCCGAATCGATCAGGGCCACTTGCAGGCCCTGCTCGCGCAGGTAGCCGATCGGCACCACGTTGTCCTGGTGGCCGCCGGGCAGCTCGACCCGCATCCGGCCGACCATCCGGCCCGCGATCGTCTCCACGGCGGCGCCGAGGATGTTGATGTCGATCTGGTAGGTGCGGGCCAGCTGGGAGACGAAGGGCTGCGCCGGGGCGTCGCCCTGGAAGGTGATCTCCAGCACGGTCGTACCGGGGTGGCCGGTGCCGAACTCGCTCAGCGGGAACAGCTCGCGGGCCAGCTCGGAGCCGGGCTCCGCCAGCAGGTCGGTCAGCTCGCCGGACTCCACCACCCGGCCGCCGCGCATCAGGGCGGCGGAGTCGCAGACGGACTTGATGACGTCCATCTCGTGGGTGATCAGCAGGACCGTCAGGCCCAGCTGCTGGTTGAGGTCGCGCAGCAGCTTGAGGATCGAGCGGGTGGTCTCCGGGTCGAGGGCCGAGGTGGCCTCGTCGGAGAGCAGCACCTTGGGGTCGCCGGCCAGGGCGCGGGCGATGCCCACCCGCTGCTTCTGGCCGCCGGAGAGCTGGTTGGGGTAGCTGCGGGCCTTGTCGCCGAGGCCGACCAGGTCGAGCAGCTCGGCGGCCTTGCGGCGGCGCTGGGTGCGGTCCAGGCCGATGATCTCCAGCGGCAGCTCGACGTTCTGCTGCACCGTACGGGAGGAGAGCAGGTTGAAGTGCTGGAAGACCATGCCGATCCGGCGGCGCGCCTCGCGCAGGTCCTTGCCGGCCCGGTTCTCCCCGCCGGACAGCGCCGTCAGGTCGACCCCGTCCACGGTGACCGTGCCGGAGGTCGGGCGCTCCAGCATGTTCACGCAGCGGATGAGGGTGGACTTGCCGGCACCGCTGGTGCCGACGACTCCGTAGACCTCGCCCGGGCGGACGTGCAGGTCGACGCCGGCGAGGGCGGTCACCTCGCGGCCTCGGGAACGGTAGACCTTCGTCAGGTCCGTGGTGGTGATCACAGGTGCTTCCGTGGGTCGGGGGCGGGCGGCGGTGTCCACCGGCCGACCGGGTCGCGGTCGGCGGTGTCCTGCGACGCCCCGCCAGGGGGATCCGGACCTGCCACCCCTTGATCGTGGCCGTAGAACGACCGGGCCGCGCGACGGCGTGGCCCTAACGAGTCATCGACGGCCGCGGGTGGGCGGGCACGCCGGAGGGGAGGGTTCCGGGAGGAGGGCGCGCTCGCACGGGCGGGAGCGACGCCGGATTCTCGCTTCGGGGCGCGAGGGGGAGGCACCCTCGACGGGGTGCCCGGGGGCGGTGGCCCTCAGCAGTGACACATTCGACGGCACATGGCACGCTCACCTGCCGGCAGCGTGCCGGTGGGGGTCCAGTTCGTCGTCGCAGTCATGTGAGCCAGTAAAACAGATGAGTCGTACAGCGCCCAATTGTTCGACAGGGCTGTCCGCATTGCGGACACGACCCGTGCGGAGCTGGGGGGATACGGCTCGACGCCGCCACCGGGGCGTCCGGATGGTGGCGGCGTCGAGGTTGCCGGGGCGGGCGGAGCTCAGGCGGTCGCGGCCAGCGAGGTCTCGGCCAGCGGGGTCGCGGCGGACTTCTCCAGGTGCACGAAGCTCAGCCGGCTGGTCACCCGCTCGACGGCGGTCTGCCGGTAGCCCTGGCGGGCGTAGAGCCGCAGGTTGCCGAGGCTCCGGTGCCCGGTGAACAGCCGGTAGGCCGTCACCGGGTGGGGCGCCTCGGCCATCCGGCGCTCCAGCGCGTCCAGCAGCCGGCCACCCAGGCCGTGCCGCTGCATCCGGGGGTGGACCACCAGACGCCCTATCCGGCCGATGCCCTCGGCGTCGACGTGGCCGCGGACGGCGCCCACCACCTCGTCGCCCAGCCGGGCGACCAGGACGTGCTGCTCGGTCAGTTCGGCTCGCAGACTCTCCAGGCTCTGGGTCAGGGGCTCGATCGCCCAGTCGCCGTACAGCTCCGCCTCGGGCTGGTAGCCCAGGTACTGGAGCTTGAGGATCTGCTCCGCGTCCTCGGCCGCAGCGGCCGAGATGATCACGCTCATGCCCATGTGGAGGGGCCTCCCCAGTCGTCGTGCCCGGCGCGCAGAGGGTGGCGCGCTCACGCTCAGTATCCGAGCGTATGCGCCACCGTCAAGAGTGACGTTCGCCAGCGTGCTACCCGGGTGTCAGGTTCCCTCAACCTTCGGCGGGGCAGACGTGGCCAGGGTCACGCCGCGCTGGGGGGTGGAGCGAGCGACCGGTGACGGGCGGTGAGCGGCGGGAGCGGATGTGGGGCGCCCGGGTGAGGCGGGCCCCCGGTCAGGGGTAGCGCTCGGCGTGCAGCAGGAGGCGCAGACAGGCCAGGCAGCGGGACCGGGTGGGGCCGATCGAGCCGCGCGGCATGCCGAGGCGCTCGGAGAGCTCCCGGTAGGTGGGCGGCGGATCCTCGGCGAGGGCGGCGATCAGCTCCGGGCAGCGGCCGGGCAGGGCGGCGACGGTCTCGCGGACCACGCGGCGGCGCTGCTCGGCGAGGTAGACGTCCTCGGCCGAGGGGACGGGAGAAAGGGGGGTGCACACACCGTGCATGACGGGCCCGGGCGGGGCCGGTTACGCCCGGACCGGGGCGCGCACGCGGGAGGGGCGCGACGGTCGGACCGCCGCGCCCCTCCCGCGCTGCTCCAGGGGTCAGCCCTGGGGCTGGGCCCACTCCTGCTGCCGCGCCAGGTCCGCCTTCACCTCGGCGAGCTGGACCGCGACGGCCGAGGGGGCGGTGCCGCCGCGCCCGTCGCGGGCGGCGATGGCGCCGTGCACGCTGAGCACCGTGCGGACCTCGGGGGTCAGGTGCTCGGAGATCGCGGCGAACTGCTCGTCGGTCAGGTCGGACAGTTCGATGCCCTGGGCCTCGCAGGCCTTGACACAGGCTCCGGCCACCTCGTGCGCGACCCGGAACGGCACGCCCTGCTTGACCAGCCACTCGGCGATGTCGGTGGCGAGCGAGAAACCGGCCGGGGCCAGCTCCTCCAGCCGCTCCCGGTGCACCGTCAGGGTGGCCATCATCCCGGTGAACGCGGGCAGCAGCACCTCCAGGGTGTCGCAGGAGTCGAAGACCGGCTCCTTGTCCTCCTGGAGGTCCCGGTTGTAGGCGAGCGGCAGCGCCTTGAGGGTGGCGAGCAGGCCGGTGAGGTTGCCGATCAGGCGGCCGGACTTGCCGCGGGCGAGCTCGGCGATGTCCGGGTTCTTCTTCTGCGGCATGATCGAGGAGCCGGTGGAGAAGGCGTCGTGCAGGGTGATGAAGCCGAACTCCTTGGTGTTCCAGATGATCACCTCCTCCGCGATCCGGGAGAGGTTGATCCCGATCATCGCGGTGACGAAGGCGAACTCGGCGACGAAGTCGCGCGAGGCGGTGCCGTCGATGGAGTTGCCGACCGAGCCGCCCTCGAAGCCGAGGTCGGCGGCGACGGCCTGCGGGTCGAGGCCGAGCGAGGAGCCGGCCAGCGCGCCGGAGCCGTACGGGGAGACGGCGGTGCGGGCGTCCCACTGGCGCAGCCGCTCGGCGTCCCGGCCGAGGGCCTGCACGTGCGCGAGGACGTGGTGGGCGAAGAGCACCGGCTGGGCGTGCTGGAGGTGGGTGCGGCCGGGCATCGCGGTGTCCGGGTGCGCCTCGGCCAGGCCGACCAGGGCGCCCTGGAGGTCGAGCAGCAGGCCGCCGATGGTCCTGGCGTGGTCGCGCAGGTACATCCGGAACAGGGTGGCGATCTGGTCGTTGCGCGAGCGCCCGGCCCGCAGCTTGCCGCCGAGGTCGGCGCCGAGGCGCTCCAGCAGCCCCCGCTCCAGGGCGGTGTGGACGTCCTCGTCGGCGACGGTGCCGACGAAGGTCCCGGCCTCGACGTCGGCGAGCAGCCGGTCGAGGCCGGCCAGCATGCCGGCCAGCTCCTCGTCGGAGAGCAGGCCCGCCTTGTGCAGCACCCGGGCATGGGCCTTGGAGCCGGCGATGTCGTAGGGGGCGAGCCGCCAGTCGAAGTGGACCGAGGCGGAGAGCCTGGCCAGCGCCTCGGACGGGCCGTCGGCGAAGCGCGCGCCCCAGAGGCGGACGTCGGAGGACTGCTGGGCGGTCATCGCGGTGGCTCCTTCACACATGTGCAGTGGGTGGCATAAGTATGCATCACTCCGTATGGAACACAAAACCCCGGTCGAAGGGGATCCTTCGACCGGGGCTGTGGTTGCCGGGGCTGTGGCTGCCGGGGCTGTGGCTGCCGCGGCCCTACTGCGCCTTGGCCTGGGCGAGTTGCATGAGGTGGTCGGCCAGCGCCTGGCCGCCCGCCGGGTCCCGGCTGATCAGCAGCACGGTGTCGTCGCCCGCGATGGTGCCGATGATCTCGAAGACCTCGGCCTGGTCGATCGCCGAGGCGAGGAACTGCGCGGCGCCCGGCGGGGTGCGCAGCACGACCAGGTTGCCGGAGGCCGTCGCGGAGACCATCAGCTCGCCCGCCAGCCGGGCCATCCGGCCTTCGCTGGCCGACTCCCCCATCGGTGCGCGCGGGGTGCGGTCGCCGCCCTCGGCGGGGACGGCGTAGATCAGCGCGCCGTCCCGGTTGCGGATCTTGACCGCGCCCAGCTCGTCCAGGTCCCGGGAGAGGGTGGCCTGGGTGACCACGAGTCCGTCGTCGGCGAGCAGCTTGGCGAGCTGGCTCTGCGAACGCACGGGCTGGCGGGTGAGCAGGTCCACGATCCGCCGGTGGCGCGCGGTGCGGGTCTGCGGGACCTGCGGCGTCGGGCCGGCGGCGGAGCCGGAGCGGGAATCGGTCATGTGATTATTCTCCCGGACGATGGTCAACTCGCATCGGCCGGGGCGCTCTCGCGCACCGTTCGGAGGATCTCCGGCAGGGCCGCGAGGAAGGCGTCCGCCTCCTGCTCGCTCAGCACCAGCGGCGGCGCCAGCCGTACGGCGTCCGGGACGGCCGCGTTGACGAGGAAGCCCGCCTGCTGGGCGACCGCCTGGACCCGGGCCGAGAGCGGCCGGGTCAGCACGATGCCGAGCAGCAGTCCGGCCCCGCGCACGTGCGAGACCAGCGGGTCGCCGAGCGCCTCGACGCCGTGCCGCAGCCGGTCGCCGATCTTGCGGACGTGCTCCAGCAGGCCCTCGGACTCGATGGTGTCCAGCACCGCGAGCCCGGCCGCGGCGGCCACCGGGTTGCCGCCGAAGGTGGTGCCGTGCTGGCCCGGGGTGAGCAGCTCGGCGGCCGGGCCGAAGGCCAGCACCGCGCCCATCGGCAGGCCGCCGCCGAGCGCCTTGGCCAGGGTGACCACGTCCGGCTCGACGCCCTCGCAGGCCTGGTGGGCGTACCAGTACCCGGTCCGGCCGATGCCGGTCTGGATCTCGTCCAGGACCAGCAGGGTGCCGGTGGCCCGGGTGATCTCGCGGGCGGCCCTCAGGTAGCCGTCGGGCAGCGGGATCGCGCCGTTCTCGCCCTGGATCGGCTCCAGGAAGACGGCGGCCGTGTCGGTGGTGACGGCCGCGCGCAGCGCCTCGACGTCGCCGAACGGGACGTGGGTGACGTCACCGGGCAGCGGGCGGAACGGCGCCTGCTTGGCGGGCTGGCCGGTGAGCGCGAGGGCGCCCATGGTCCGGCCGTGGAAGGCGCCCTGGAGGGCGACCAGGTGGGTGCGGCCGGTCCGTCGGCTGATCTTGAAGGCGGCCTCGTTGGCCTCGGCGCCGGAGTTGCAGAAGAACACCCGGCCGCCCTCCCGGCCGTCCAGCGCCAGCAGCCGCTCGGCGAGCGCGATGGTCGGCTCGGCCATGAAGAGGTTGGAGACGTGGCCGAGGGTGGCGATCTGCCGGCTGACCGCCTCGACCACGGCCGGGTGGGCGGTGCCGAGGGCGTTGACGGCGATGCCGCCGAGCAGGTCGGTGTACTCCTTGCCGTCGGCGTCCCAGAGCTTGACGCCCTCGCCGCGCACCAGCGGGATCCGGGGGGTGCCGTAGTTGTCGGTGAAGGCGTGCTGCCACCGGTCGGTGAGCTGCTCGTTGTGCGTCATGCCAGTCCCCCGGTCACGGTCGGCTCGTCGTCCGGCACGACCATCGTGCCGATGCCCTCGTCGGTGAAGATCTCCAGCAGCAGGCTGTGCTGCACCCGGCCGTCCAGGACGCGGGCGGTGCCCACGCCGGAGCGGACGGCGCGCAGGCAGCCCTCCATCTTGGGGAGCATGCCGCTGGCCAGGCCCGGCAGCAGTGCGTCCAGTTCGCTCGCGTTGAGCTGGCTGATCACGTCGTCGGAGTTCGGCCAGTCCTTGTACAGGCCCTCGACGTCGGTCAGCACCACCAGCATCTCGGCGCCGAGCGAGACCGCCAGGGCGGAGGCGGCGGTGTCGGCGTTGATGTTGTAGACGTGGCCGTCGGCACCGCGGGCGATCGAGGAGATGACCGGGATCCGGCCGTCGGCGATCAGTGCCTTCACGGCGCCGGCCTCGATGTTGACGATGTCGCCGACCAGGCCGATGTCGACCTGCTCGCCGTCCACCACGGCGTAGCGCTTGACCGCCGTCATGGTGTGGGCGTCCTCGCCGGTCATGCCGACGGCGAACGGGCCGTGCTCGTTGAGCAGGCCGACCAGCTCGCGCTGCACCTGGCCGGCCAGCACCATCCGGACCACGTCCATGGTCTCGGGGGTGGTGACCCGCAGGCCGTTGGTGAAGCTGGACTCCAGGCCCAGCCGGTCCAGTTGGGCGCTGATCTGCGGGCCGCCGCCGTGCACCACGACGGGGTGCAGTCCGGCGTAGCGGAGGAAGACGACGTCCTGGGCGAAGGCCGCCTTGAGGCTCTCGTCGACCATGGCGTTGCCGCCGAACTTGATCACGATGGTCTTGCCGTGGAAGCGCTCCAGCCAGGGCAGCGCCTCGATCAGCGTCATGGCCTTGGGCAACGCGGTGTTGTTGCGGGCCTGTTCGCCCTTGGGTGCGATCTGCACGGGTTTCCCTTGTCGGAACGGTCGTCGCGGTTCGGCGCTCGGCGGAGCGGCGGCTCAGCTGGAGTAGGCGCTGTTCTCGTGGACGTAGTCGGCGGTGAGGTCGTTGGTCCACAGCGAGGCGCTCGCCGTACCGGCGTTGAGGTTCGCGGTGATGACGACGTCACGGCCCTTCATGTCCACCAGGTCGCGGTCCTCGCCGACGCCGCCGTCCTGGCAGACCCAGACACCGTTGATGGCGACGTCGAGCCGGTCCGGCTCGAAGGTGGCGGAGGTGGTGCCGATCGCGGACAGCACCCGGCCCCAGTTGGGGTCCTCGCCGTGGATGGCGCACTTGAGCAGGTTGTTGCGGCTGATCGTCCGGGCGACCTCGACGGCCTCGTCCTCGGTGGCCGCGCCGGTGACGTCGATCCGGATGTCCTTGCTGGCGCCCTCGGCGTCGCCGATCAGCTGGCGGGCCAGGTCGGCGCTGACGGTGCGGACGGCCTCGGCGAACTCGGCCGCGTCCGGGGCGGTGCCGGAGGCGCCGGAGGCCAGCAGCAGCACGGTGTCGTTGGTCGACATGCAGCCGTCGGAGTCGATCCGGTCGAAGGTGGTGCGGGTGGCGCCGCGCAGGGCGGCGTCCAGGGCGGCGCTGTCCAGGTCGGCGTCGGTGGTGAGCACGACCAGCATGGTGGCCAGGCTCGGGGCGAGCATGCCCGCGCCCTTGGCCATGCCGCCGACCGTCCAGCCCGCCGGGCTGGTGACCTGCGCGGTCTTGTGCACGGTGTCGGTGGTCTTGATGGCGATCGCGGCGGACTCGCCGCCGGTCTCGCTGAGCTCCCGGGCGGCCAGGGCGACACCGGGCAGCAGCACGTCCATCGGCAGCCGGACGCCGATCAGGCCGGTGGAGGCGACGGCGACCTCGCCGGCGCTGAGGTCCAGCTCGGCGGCGACCTTCTCCGCGGTGGCGTGGGTGTCCTGGAAGCCGGCCGGGCCGGTACAGGCGTTGGCACCACCGGAGTTGAGGACGACGGCGGAGACCCGGCCGCCCTTGAGGACCTGCTGGGACCAGAGCACGGGCGCGGCCTTGACCCGGTTGGCGGTGAAGACGCCGGCCGCGGCGTACGAGGGGCCGTCGTTGACCACCAGGGCGAGGTCCGGGGTGCCGGAGGCCTTGATGCCCGCGGTCACGCCGGCGGCCCGGAAGCCCTTGGCGGCGGTCACGCCGGTGTCGGGGGTGGTCACGGTGCGACTCCGTTCAGGGGAAGGCCCAGCTCCTCGGGCAGGCCGAGGGCGATGTTCATGCTCTGCACCGCGCCGCCCGCGGTGCCCTTGACCAGGTTGTCGATCGCGCTGATCGCGACGATCCGCCCGGCGGTGGCGTCCAGGGCGACCTGGACCAGGGCGGTGTTGGCGCCGTAGACGCTGCTGGTCTGCGGCCACTGCCCCTCGGGCAGCAGGTGGACGAAGGGCTCGTCGGCGAAGGCCTCGGCGTACGCGGCGCGCAGCTCCTCGGCGCTCACGCCCGGCTTGGCCTTGGCGGAGCAGGTGGCGAGGATGCCGCGCGGCATCGGGACGAGGGTGGGGGTGAAGGAGACGGTCAGCGGCTCGCCGGCCAGCGGGGTGAGGTTCTGCACCATCTCCGGGGTGTGCCGGTGCACGCCGCCGACGCCGTACGGGCTGACGCTGCCCATCACCTCGCTGCCCAGCAGGTGGGTCTTGGCGGCCTTGCCGGCGCCGGAGGTGCCGGAGGCGGCGACCACCACGGCCTCCGGCTCGGCGAGGCCGGCCGCGTAGGCCGGGAACAGCGCCAGGGAGACGGCCGTCGGGTAGCAGCCGGGCACGGCGATCCGGTTGCTGCCCTTCAACGCGTCGCGGTGGCCGGGGAGTTCGGGCAGGCCGTAGGGCCAGGTGCCGGCGTGGGCGGAGCCGTAGAACTGCTCCCAGTCGGCGGCGGCCTTGAGCCGGAAGTCGGCGCCGCAGTCGATCACCAGGACGTTCTGGCCGAGGGCCTCGGCGACGGCGGCGGACTGGCCGTGCGGCAGCGCCAGGAACACCACGTCGTGGTCGGCCAGCACCTCGGGGGTGGTGGGTTCGAGCACACGGTCGGCCAGCGGGATCAGGTGCGGCTGCAGCGCGCCGAGCCTGGTGCCCGCGTTCGAGCCGCCGGTCAGCGCCCCGATCTCCACCTCCGGGTGGCCGAGCAGCAGGCGCAGCACCTCACCGCCCGCGTACCCGCTCGCGCCGGCGACGGCGACTCGCAAAGCCATGGCTTCCTCCTTGGTCGTGGCATGAATATACGCGGGAGGGAAAATCCATGCAAGGCTGAGCCCGGCACCCCCGGGCTCCCCGCCGGTGCGACCGGCCCGGGCACCGGCGGACCGTGCCGCCGACGGCCCCCGGTCAGCGCTTCACGGCTCGCAGCACCACGAACTTCGGGTTCCCCGCGACGAGTTGGCAGTTGCCGAACAGCTTGCGCAGCTTGACGTGGTAGCCGAGGTGACGGTTGCCGACCACCCACAGCTCACCGCCGGGCCGCAGCGCCCGCCGGGCGCCGGTGAACATCCGCCAGGCGGTGGCGTCGGTGGTGGCCTGGTGGGAGTGGAACGGCGGGTTGTTGAGCACCAGGTCCACCGAGCCCGGGGCGAACACCGCCGGGTCGAGCGCGTCGGCGGTGCGGAACTCGGCCGGGGCGTCCGGGCCCAGGTTGGCGCGGAAGGTCTCCTCGGCGGAGGCCACCGCCTGGTGGGACTCGTCCACGAACACCAGCTCCGCGCCCGGCCCGGCCAGCGCGGCCGCGGTGCCGACCACGCCGTTGCCGCAGCCGAGGTCCACCACCCGGTCGCCCGGGGCGGGCGTGGGCAAGTGGGCCAGGAAGAACCGGGTGCCGATGTCGAGCCGTTCGGCACAGAACGTGCCCGCGTGGTTGACCACGGTGCGCCCGGCGGCGGGGCCGATGTCCGGCGGCAGCGCGTAGCGGTGCGGCCACGGGCTGGGGCCGGGGTCGAGCGCCGGGTCGGGGGTGCAGAAGATCAGCCGGGCCTTGCGGACGGCCAGCGAGGTGCGGGTCGGGCCGAGCACCTTCTCGAACAGCTCCAGGGTGGAGGTGTGGATCTCGGCGACCATGCCGGTGCCGATCACCACCGTGCCGGGGTGGAGGGCCGGGGCGAGCCGGTGCAGCTGGTCCTCCAGCAGGGCCAGGCTCTTGGGCACCCGCACCAGCAGGACGTCGATGCGCTCCGGCGGGGTGTCCCGGGTCGTGCGCAGCCGCTCCTCGTCGACGGCGGCGCCGGCCCGGGCGAGGTTCTCCCGGGTGGCCTGCCGGCCGAGGTGGGAGTCGCTGATCTGGACCGGTCCGTACGGTGCCAGCGCGGTGGCCAGCGCGCCCCAGCGGTCGCCGAGGACGGCGATCCGGCGGCCGGCCAGCTCGGTGGCGGCGCCGTCGGCGCTGTCGGCCTCGCCGGCGAGGTGGCGCAGCAGGTACTCGTCGGCGGCGTCCCAGGCCCGCAGCCGCTCGCGGGGGTCCGCGGGGAAGCGGGTGAGGTCGAGGGAGCCCCAGGGGGTCGCGAAGGCGGTGGCCGAGGGTGACGAAGCGGGCGTGGTCTGCGGATTCATCGTGTTCTCAGGCTATCCGAAGGTCCGCCGGGGAACGGTTTCGGGCAGATACTGGAAGAGCCCGACCGAGAGGGGTGAGGGCGATGGACTGGAAGCTCGAAGTCGTGGTGGTCCCGGTGTCGGACGTGGACCGCGCGAAGCTCTTCTACGAGGAGCAGGCCGGCTTCACCGTGGACCACGACACCCGCCTGCGCGACGGGGTCCGGGTGGTCCAGCTGACTCCCCCCGGCTCACGCTGCTCGATCGTGGTCGGCGCCGGGGTGATCGAGTCGCCGCCCGGCTCGGTGAAGGGCCTCCAACTGGTGGTGCCGGACATCGAGAAGGCCCACGCGGAGCTCACCGCGCGGGGCGTGGTGGTCAGCCCCGTCCAGCACTTCGTAGCCGGAGCCCGGGTGAACGGGCACGGCGAGGCCTGGAACAACTTCGTGTTCTTCAACGACCCGGACGGCAACGGCTGGGCCGTCCAGGAAGTCCCCCTCGCGGCCTAGTAGTGCTTTGTTAGGTCGGGGCTGGTCTTGGTCTGGGCAGTGGTCGCTGGCAGGTCGGGCATGTGCCGTTCCAGGTGGCCAGGAGGTG
>NZ_JBHYGR010000136.1:0-10545 GCF_042738155.1 Kitasatospora sp. NPDC059088
GAGATTTTGGAGTGAGTAGAATGCTCAGGCGCATCGTGGGTAGGGGGGGGGGGGGGGAGGGGTTGTGTGGGGCGGGCCGCGCGCCCCCCCCCCCCCCCCCCGCACCGTTGTTGCTAGGCGTACACCCTCAACCATCCTGCGGCGATGGAGAATCCACCGGTGGAGGCAGCGAGGAAGGTGAGGGCGAACACCAGGGCGTCGGCTGTCGAGGACGTGTCGGCGGGGATCGCCAGGAGGACGACGGCTGCGAGGAGGAAGCTCCCGATCGCGATGGCACCGGCGGCGGCTACGGTCGCATACCCCTGCGGAGGACGACGACCAGGCGCTCGATGACGTCCGGCCGGGCCGCGCCGAGGTCGATCAGGAGGACGCCGGTCTCCTTGACGAGGCGCCAGTCGATGCCGAGGGAGGGGAGTTTCACCTCGGCGGCGTGCAGGACAGCCTGGAGGTCGTCGAGGATGTCGGCCGCGTTGCGACGGTCCTCGGCCGTGATCTTGTCGATCATGCTGCTCATGGGGCATCTCACTGTTCGGTGTTCGTGATCCAACGCGCTTCGGTGTCCCACTCGATGCCCCCGCCGAGGGGCCGGAGGAAGACGCTCCCGTGCTGCCACCCCATGAAGGCGGCCCAGCACCCGGAGCGGACGTCGAAGACCCGCTCGCCGATGGCGGAGGGGCGGTAGGGCTCGACCGGCGGCGCTACCCGTCGCACGGGCGGCGCCGCCGGGGCGATGACGTGGTCGGCCAAGCCGGCCTCCGGGATGGAGTCGCCGCACCGGGGACACCGGCAGGGCGGAAAGCTCCGCTGGAGGATGATGCTTTCGCCAGATTGCGTGCTCGTCATATGTACTTCTCTGCTGAAGTAGGCGCCGAATCGGCAGTGGCCATTTGTGACTCAAGAGTCCCGCCTCGAAGCTAGGCTTGGGAAGAAGCGGCATGTCCCCACCCCTCTTGAAGACATCCGGAGGCCCCCAGGTGCCCGCACATCCCCGCAATCTCGCCCCTGGCCGATCCGCACGGGACTTCTTCGGGGCCGAGCTCCGTCACTACCGGACGTGCGCGGGCATGTCCATCGCCGAACTCGGCGAGAGGGTTCGCTACAGCAAGTCCCACCTGGCCAACATCGAGGCCGCACACAGGACCCCGCCGCCGGACCTCCCTCCCTTGCTCGATTCCGTACTGCCTTCCGGCGGCTTCTTCACTCGATTCTTCCCACTCGTGGCCAGCGAGGTCGTCGCGGACGGATTTCGACGCTATCTGGCGCTTGAACCAGCCGCAAACACACACCTGAAATTTTCACTAGTGGTCCCGGGTCTGTGGCAGACAGACAACTACGGCCTCGCATACCTTCGATTGGGCCATCCGCGAGCATCGGACCAGGCAATAGAGGAGCTGTGGAAGAGGCGAAAGGCCCGGCAGCAAATCCTGCACTGCTCCAAACCGCCATTCATGTGGGTAGTTCTCGACGAAGCGGCCCTGCAGCGAGTCATCGGCAGTCCAGACATCACCTGCAAGCAGATCCGACACATCATCGATATCGCCCGAGGCCCGGACGCCACCGTGCAGATCCTGCCCAGTGGTCGAACCCACGCTGTCGTCGGCGGTTCACTCACCATCCTCCACTTTGACGATGCCCCTCGTGTTGCCTATGTGGAGGGCCTGCTGCCCGGCCACCTCATCGAGACCCCCGACCAGGTGACCGGTTTTGCGCTCTCCTACGATGCGCTCCGGGCCATGGCCCTCTCACCCGACGAATCACTGCTGTGGCTACATTCGGCACTGAACAAGCTTGCAGTGGCCGAGAGTTGACAGCACGTTTTGTGAATGGTCGCCACGCAGGCAAAGATGTGAAGCCAGTCGACGATTCGGCACCGTCTTGAGCTATGGGGGAGCGCGCCTTGCGACCAGCCGGCCATCCGGATCCGTTGAGCTTCGACCTCCTTGGACAGCTCTGCGTGCAGCGCGCCGGGATGACCATCGGGCTGGGGGCGCCTCGGCAGCGGGCGGTGCTGGTGTCGCTGCTCCTGCGGCCGAACGCCGTCATCGCGACCGACCAACTGGTCAATGACTTATGGGGCGACGAACCGCCCGGATCTCCCGTCGTCGCCCTCCGCTCCTACATCTCCCAGCTGCGCAAGCTCCTTGAGCCCGTACGCGAGAAGCCTTCCCTCCTGCTCTCCCAGTCCGGTGGCTACCGGATCGCGGTCGATCCGGACCGCATCGACCTCTGGCGCGTCAGGCAGCTCCACGAACTCGCCGGGAGCCACCCGCACCAGGCCCGGGAACACCTCTCCGACGCTCTCTCGCTCTGGCGCGGCGAGCCGCTCGTAGACCTGCCCGGCCCCCTCATGGAGCGCGAGCGTCAGCGCCTCGCCGAGCTCCGCCTCACGCTCCAGGAGGAGCGGTTCGCGCTCGACCACTCCGCCGATCACCTCCCGGAGTTGGAGGCGCTCGCCGCCGAGCACCCCTTCCGTGAACGCCTCCAGGCCCTCCTCATCCGCAGTCTCCACCGCAGCGGCCGCACCGCCGAGGCCCGCACCGTTTACACCTCCCTCCACTCCCGCCTGGTCGAACACCTCGGGATCGAGCCCGGGCCCGAGGTCACCACCCTCCGCCAGGAGTTGGACCCGGATCAACTCCCCTCTTCACCACCCCACTTCACGGGCCGACGAACCCACGTCGCCGCCATCGCCCGCGCCCTGACCGACCGCACCACCGCCACCGGCCTGCGCCTGGTGACCGTCACCGGCATGGCCGGCGTCGGCAAGACCGCCCTCGCCGTACGCGCCGCCCATGCCCTGCGCCCGGACTTCCCCGACGGCCGTCTCCACGCCGACCTGCGGGGTGCCGACCTCGTCCCCGCCAGCGCCTCCGACGTCCTCGCCGACTTCCTGACCACTCTGGGCATCCGCCCGTCCGCCGTGCCCCAGGACCTCCCCGGCCGTTCCGCGCTCTTCCGCACCGTCACCACCGGCAAGCGGCTGCTCATCCTCCTCGACAACGCCCGGGACGACGCCCAGCTCCAACCCCTCCTCCCCGGCTCCTCCGACTGCGCCGTCCTCGTCACCAGCCGCACCGCGCTGCCCGGCATCCCGTCCGTCCTGCGGATCGCCTTGGACGTGTTCAGCCCCCAGGAGGCGATCGGCCTCCTCGACTCGGTCATCGGCGCCGCCCGGCGGTCCGCCCAGCACTCCGACGCCGAGGACCTGGTCGAGGCCTGCGGCCGCCTCCCGCTGGCCCTGCGGATCGCCGCAGCCCGGCTCGCCGCCTCCCCGGACCAGCCGATCGCCGACCTCCTCCGACGCCTGGCCGAGGACCGGGAGGGGCTCGCCGAGCAGGTCTTCGCGCTCAGCTACCGTCTCCTCCCCCCGCCCCTGGCCACCGCCTTCCGCCGATTCGCCTGGGTGGAGCCGGACATCGCCCTGGCCTCGGCCGCCGCCGTCCTCGACCTGCCCGAGTACGAGGCGGAGCACCTCGCCGAGGCGCTGGTCGACCAGGCCCTGCTGGAGTCGGTCGGCCCCGGCCGCTACCGCTTCCACGACCTGGTACGGGCCTTCGCCCGCCGGACGTCCCTGCGCCTCGACGAGGCCGAACGCACCACCGCCCACCACCGCCTGCTGGCCCTGCTGCTCACCCGCGCCCGGACGGCCTTCGCCCTCGCCGTCCCCGGCGACCCGGTCGCCGACGTCTTCGGCGAACCGGCTCCCCGCCCGGTCTTCACGGACCTGCCGGACGCCCGCCGCTGGGCCCGGGCGGAGACCCCCGGTGCCGTCGCACTGGCCGCCGCCGTCGCCTCGGGCGCCCCGGATGCCACCGCGGTGCGCTCCGCCGTCGACCTGCTGGTGGCCCTGAGCCCGCTGGGCCTGGGCGCCTTCGCCGGGCGGGCGGAGGAGGCGGCCCGCCTCCTCGTCGCCGCCTCCGAGGACGGCCGCGACCGCGCCGCCGAGGGCCGCGCCCGGTTCCTGCTCGGCACCGTCCTGCTCGGCCGGGCCCGCCTGGACGAGGCCGCCGAGCAGGCCCGCGAGGCCGCCCGGGCCTGCCGGGAGGCGGACGACCCGGCCGTGCTCCGGCAGGCCCTCAACGACCTGGGCCTGATCGCCCAGGCCCAGGCCCGGCACGAGGAGGCGATCACCGCCTTCGACGCGGCGGCGGCCCTCGCCCACCGCCTCGGCCACCGTTCCGGCGCGGTGGCGAGCACCGCGAACGCCGCGCTGTCCCGGGTCCGCAGCGGCCACGCCGAGGAGGCCGCGGACACCTGCCGCCGGCTGCTGTCCGAACCGGGCGGCGCCGACGCCGCGATGACCGCCTACGTGCACTACGTCCTCGGCCTGGCCCACCAGGAGCTGGGCCAACTCGACGACTCCGCCGATCAGTTACGCACCTGCGTGGACCGCGCGGGCCACGCCGGGGACCAGGACCGCGAGTCGGCGGCCCGGAGCCGGCTGGCCGAGGTACTGCGCCTGCTCGGGCGGGTCGAGGAGGCCGTCGACGAGGCGACCCGGGCCCTGCGGCTCGCAACGCGAGGTGGGCGACAGCGCGAACGCGTTCTCGCCCACCTGGTGTTGGCCCATGCGGTGGCCGCCCGCGGCGACCACCGCACCGCCCGTACTCACGCGGCGCAGGCGCACCGACTGCTCAGCGGCCTGGGCGCCCCGGAGTCCGCCGACGCCCGGTCGCTGCTGACGGCGCTGGCCACCGCCGACGGGTCCGTCACCGCCGACGGATAGGCCGCCCCCGACGGAGCGGTCACCTCTGCCAGATGATCAACCCCGTCCCGTTCCAGGCGACCTTGTTCGCCAGGCACTGCACGTCCGCCGACCCCCCGCAGGCCGACGGCGGTGCGGCCGGCGAGCCGTGCCGTACGGGATCCCCCGCCGCCACGGCGAACAGCCCGGACACCCCCGCCAGGACCACCGCACCGGCAACCGCGGCACGGGCCCGGCGGGCCACCATGCTTCGTAACACTTCCTGCTCCTCGCTCACGTGGGACTGCTGGACTCAAGCGCCCGCACGTTCGCAGCACCCGGTAGACAGCCGGTCAACACCCCGCCCCCGCGGCCCCCGGGCGGACGTTGGCAGTCCGTCTACCGCCCCTCGTGATCATTGAGCCCGGCACCGGGCCGCACCGGAGGCGTCAGGGAATCCCCGCCCTGACGCCTCAGTGGTGTTCAGCGCCTCGGCGGCCCGCTCTCAGCAGCCTCCGCTCGCCGGCCTCCGCTCAGTGGCCTTCCTCGACCGGGAACGCCCCGGTGGCCCAGTGCAGTCGCGCCGGGCCGCTGCTCGGCCGGTCGTGGTGCAGGTGGCGGCGGCCCTCGCCGAGCGGGCCGAGGTCGAGCGGGGCCAGGGTGCCGACGGCCAGGGCGGTGGACTCCTGGCCGGTGAGCGGTACGACCGTCAGGTAGGAGGCGTCGTCACCGCCCGACCAGTCGGTGAACTCGGTGCGGATCCAGCCGAACCGCTGCGCGCAGGACAGGCAGCGGCGGATGGACACCGAGAAGTGCGGGTCGGCCACCACGGCCGCCTCGTACGCGAAGCCCTCCCGCTGGCGCGCCCAGACCGCCTCCGGGTCCTCCCCGTAGCACTCCGCGCAGCCGAACGCCCAGTACCCTCCGGCCCTTCCACTCACACCGGCACCCTTCCCTCGTCGCGCTGCTCCGTACGGGCCCGGCCGGTGGTGGTCCGGCCGGGCCCGCCGTTCAGCCTACAAACGCTCAGCCCCAGTTGCCGACCAGCGGCTGGTCGCCCCAGTTGCCGAAGCGGGTGCCGTAGACGGTCAGGGTGCCCTCCTTGGACGAACCGTAGAAGCTGCGGTCACCGGGCCGGTAGACGCCGACGGTGTCGGTGCCGGTTCCGTCCCAGTCGCCCTTGATCGGGATGTCGCCGGTGTTGCCGTACTGGAAGGTGTGGTCGGCCTGCCCGCCCGGCGTGTTGGTGTCACGCAGGTAGAACGTCCGGGTGGTGGGATCGTAGGCGCCGATGGTGGTGCGGCCGCTGCCGCTCCAGTTGCCGACCAGCGGGGTCCACCCGGGGTTGCCGAACTTGAGCGAGTAGGTGGGGTTCGCGTTGTCGTCACTGAGGTAGAAGGTCTGGTCGCCGGGCCGGTAGACGCCGATGGTGGTGCGGCCGGTGCCGCTCCAGTCGCCGACCACCGGGAGGTCGCCGGTGTTGCCGTACCGGTACGTGCTGGTGCTGCCGTCCGCCTTGGACAGGACGAAGGTGGACGTCGCCCGGTGGTAGACGCCGATGGTGTCGGTGCCGGGGCCGTTCCAGTGGCCGGTCAGCGGGACGTCGTCCGCGTCGGTGAACAGCGCCGAGGTGCCGGAGCCGCCGAGGAAGACGTCGTTGTGGCTGTTCTCGCTGACGCTGCGGTCGCCGGGCCGGTAGATGCCGACGCCGGAGGCGGCCGGGGTCGGCGTGGCGTTGATCACCGCCGTGCCGATGGCGCGCTGGCGCTGGGTGGTGAGCGGCTGTGCGGTGCCCTGCTGGGAGTTGAGCCAGCGGAAGTTCTGGAGGTAGACCACCCGGGGGTGCTGGGCGGCGATGGCGCGGTAGTCGGCGTTGTTGGCCGCGATCTGGGCGTCCGAGAACGGCCCGCAGGCCCCCAGGCTCTGGCTGAACGACTCCGGGAACATCACCAGGTGCTGGTCGGGCGAGGCCAGGGCGCCCTGCAGAGTGGCCAGTTCCTGTTCCAGGGTGCCGCGGCCGGGGCAGTAGTCGTCGAAGCCGACCAGGTCGACGCCGCTCGGCACCGGCGAGGTCAGGTGGAACGGGTCCGTGGTGTACGCCAGCATCTTGCCGGGGAAGGCGTCCCGGACCTGGTTGACCTGGGTCTGCACCTGGCCGGCGTCGAAGCCGTGGTAGTACGGCTCGTCCAGGGTGTAGATCGCCGAGAGCTTGTCCAGGTTGGCGCCGATCCGGGCGGCCAGCCCGGCCAGCGCCGCCGGGGCGTCCGGGTTTGGCTTGCTCACCGGCCAGGTCGAGGGCACCGCGACCTGCTTGCTGACGTCGATGACGCAGGAGGCGGGGCGGCAGTAGTCCAGGAAGCCGGCGTAGCGCGGATCGGTGAGGTCCTGGCCGATGAAGTTGTTCATGGTGGTCCAGGGGAACAGCTCGGCGCTGTGGTCGACGCTGTTGTTGTACTGGTCCGGGTCCATGACGTCGAAGTAGCCGTAGTAGTCCAGCCCGCCGAGCATGCTGACCCGCAGGTCGTCGGCCGTGGTGACGGTGCCGGGGGTGCTGCGCTGCGCGCCGAGGTGGAGGTAGCCGTCCCGGGGCAGGGCGGCCGGGGTCTGACCGGCGAAGACGGTGCTGCCGTCCACGGTGACGACGGCCTGCCGGGCGGCGCCGCCCGCGAGGGTGAGCGCGACGTCGTGGGTGCCGGAGCCGGCCGGGACGGCGGCGCTCAGCAACGGCAGCGGCGTACCGCCCTGGTAGAGCGTGAGCGCGCCGTCGGCCTGGAGCCTGAGGCCGAGGGCGACGTCGTCGGTGTCCACCGCGCCGGTGGCGCCGGAGGCGTTGCTGACCAGCAGGGTCGCGGCGTCCGTGCCGCTGGTGCGGCCGACGGCCGGGGTCAACCGGGCGTGCACCGTGTAGGAGCCGGACAGGTCCGCGGTGGCGGGCTTGTTCAACCGGACGGCGGCGGTGCCCTGGGGGAAGGACAGCGCGTCGGGCGCGGCGGGACTGTTGACCCGCACCGAGCCCGCCGGGGGCGTCGCGGCCAGGCCCTTGGTGCCGGACACCGCCGTGTAGTTGGCCGAGACCAGGGTCGGCTGGCGGGCGCTCAGGTCGTCGTTCAGCCCGTCGTCGCCGCCCGCCGGAGCGCCGTCGAAGGTGTCCACGAAGGGCTTCGCCCCGGCCGTCGCGGCGGCGTCGATCCGGCTGGCGTTCACACCCGTGCCGTTGCCGTCGCCGAAGGTCGTCAGCTCGCCCGGGCCGGACAGGTACGCCCCCAGGTAGAGGAACGCGCTGCTCGGCCAGCGGTTGACCGACCCGGGGCCGGTGACGGTGAACGCGGTGCCGTTGACCGTCAGGGTCACCGCCTTGTCCGCCCCGGTCGACACCTTCACCGAGACCGCGTACCGGTCGGCCGGGGCCACCGAGCCCTGCCAGAAGGGGGTTTCGCCTCCGCCGCCGTGGAACAGCGCCAGCTTCCCGGCCGAGGTGACCGTCAGCCCCAGGTCCACGTCGCCGCTGGTGACGTACCCGTTGGCACGGTGGCTGCGGCCGAGCACCAGCGAGGCCCAGTCACCGCTGGAGGTGTCCCCCACCACCGGATCCACCACCGTGGAGACGGTGTACGTCCCGTCGGTGTCCGCGATCACCGGAGCGCCCAGCATGACCGCCGAGATCCCGGTGGTGAACACCAGCCGGTTCGGCTGGTCCGGGGTGCTGACCTGGACGTACGAGGAGTCCGGCGCCACCGAGGTGTCCCAGCGGCCGGAGGTCCTCGTCCAGGAGACCGTCCGGGCGCTGCCCTGCTGGCGCTGGTCCAGGCCGACGTTCAACCCGCGCAGCGGCGCGGTGTTGAGCGCCGGGCTCTGCCGGAACGAGTCGGCGAACGGGCCCGCGGCCGTGAGGTTCACCGGCACCGGAGGCGCCGCGGCGGGTGCGGCGGCAGGTACGGCAGCGGGTGCGGCGGCGGGCACGGAGGCGGGTACGGAGGTGAGGGCGGCGGCGGGTACAGAGGCGAAGCCCGCCGGTGCCACGGCCAGTCCGACCAGCACCGCCGCGGCCGTCAGGCCCCGGCCGGTGCGTCTTGTGAGTGTCACCGAGTCAACTCCCGGTCGTCGGAGCGGTCGGCACCGGGTCCGGGCCGCCGCAGGGGCGAGCTGCCCGGGCGTGCTCCCGCACACCGGTCCCTCCCCCCGCCGGGATGGTAGGCGATGTGTGCGAACGGCCGTGGCCGGTTACCGGATTCGGTACCGGCCCCTTCTCTTCGGACGCCGTTCGATATACGGTACACAACGCTTGTTACGTACCCATGTGCCAGGCAGGTCGGCGCGACGAGGCGCCGCATCTCCCCGCCCCCTCTGGAGAGTCCGCTGTGACCGAGCCCACTGACGCCACCGAAGCCACCGAGACCATCAAGTACCGCAAGAACGGCCTCACGCGCGGGGTGACCGAGGAACTCGCCGAGAGCATGAAGCGCGGCTGGGCCGACACCGAGCGCCACGCCCTCGAAGCGATCCCCCAGGCCGCCCACACCGAGCGCCGCCGGGCCGCGCTGTCCGCCGCCTTCCCCGGTGAACTGCTGGTGGTCCCGTCCGGCAACCCCAAGGTGCGGGCCAACGACACCGACTACCCGTTCCGCCCCTCCTCCGACTACGTCTACCTGACCGGCGACCAGTCCCAGGACGCCGTCCTGGTCCTGGAGCCCACCGGCGCCAGCGGCCACCACGCCGTGCTCTACCTGCGCAACCGCTCCGACATCGAGAACGGCGAGTTCTGGCTCGACGGCCACGGCGAACTGTGGGACGGCCGCCGCAACAGCCTCACCGAGAGCGAGAAGCTGTTCGGCCTGCCCTGCCGGGACGTCCGCACCGCACGCGCCGACCTGGCCGCGACCACCGCCCCGGTCCGGGTGCTGCGCCGGCACGACGCCGGGGTCGAGGCAGCCGTCGGCGGCCGCGCGAACCCCGAGCGGGACGCCGAGTTCGAGGTCTTCCTCTCCGGCCTGCGGCTGGTCAAGGACGAGTTCGAGATCGCCCAGCTGCGCCACGCCTGCCAGGCAACGGCCCGCGGCTTCGAGGACGTGGTGCGCGTCCTGGGCACGGACGCCGCGACGCCGGAACGCCTGATCGAGGGCACCTTCTTCGTCCGCGCCCGCCTGGAGGGCAACGACGTCGGCTACAGCACCATCGCCGCCGCCGGCCCCCACGCCACCACCCTGCACTGGGTGCGCAACAACGGCCAGGCCCGCCCCGGCGACCTGCTGCTGCTCGACGCGGGCGTGGAGACCGACGAGCTCTACACCGCCGACGTGACCCGCACCCTGCCGGTCTCCGGCCGCTTCACCGACATCCAGCGCAAGGTCTACGACGCGGTGCACGCCGCCCAGGAGGCCGGCATCGCCGCCGTGAAGCCGGGCGCGGACTTCCGCGACTTCCACCGCGCCGCCCAGCGCGAACTGGCCGAACACCTCACCGCCTGGGGCCTGTTCGGCGACCTCACCGCCGACAAGGTGTACGAGCTGGGCCTGCACCGCCGCTTCACCCTCGCCGGGACGGGCCACATGCTCGGCCTCGACGTCCACGACTGCGCCCACTCCCGCACCGAGGAGCACGTCGACGGCACGCTGCTGCCGGGCATGGTGCTCACCGTCGAACCGGGCCTTTACTTCCAGCAGAACGACCTGACCGTCCCGGAGGAGTACCGGGGCATCGGCGTCCGGATCGAGGACGACATCCTGGTCACCGAGGACGGCAACGAGAACCTCTCCGCCGACCTCCCCCGCGCCTCCACCGAGGTCGAAGCCTGGCTGGCCGCCCTGCGCGGCTGACGACCTGCGACCGACCACCGCAGTGCGGCCCCGGCAGCACGCCGGGGC
>NZ_JBHYGR010000136.1:10555-25707 GCF_042738155.1 Kitasatospora sp. NPDC059088
CTGGCCCCGCCCCCCCCCCCCCCCCCACCGCGGGCGGACGGGGGGGGGCCGCCCGGGGGGGGCGCCCCCCGGCCCCCCCACCCCCCCGGGGGGCGCCCCCCCCCCCGCGGCCCCCCCACTGCGGTCACTTCAATAGGCGGAGTGACAGATCTGTGACACCTCCGAACACGGCGAGCAGCCCCTGCTCGACCGAGGCCGAGCAGGGGCTACTCGCTGTGTTGGTCAGCGGAAGCGCAGTACCGCGGTGCTGCCGCCGACGAGGACGGGTCCGTATTGGTCCGGGTCACCGAGCGAGCGGTAGTTGATCACCGGGTCGCCTGCTCGCACGAGGGCTGTGGCGCACGCGAGGCACCAGGGCTGCGGTGGCTGCACGTCTCGGTCCTCGATCGCCGCCTCGGCGGTGCGACACTGCGCGCAGATCGACATGCAGCCCTCCTGGCTGTCTCAGCCCCAGCTGGAACCGCACGCGGTGCAGCCCCAACGGCCTTCCATGGTCTGGTAGGTGTTCCCCGACCCGCAGATCGGGCACGCCGTCATCTCGGTGCCCCGGCCGCTCTCCGGCAGGCTACCGTGCGTCGGGGTGGTGCGGTGGGTGGTCTGGACGGTCTGGCGGTCGAGCAGCCGCTCGCGCTGATCGCACAGGTGTAGCGCCTGCCGCTTCACGCCGTAGGCCTCGCGTCGGAGGGGCACGCCGAGGTCGCCTGGCCTGCAGCGGACCGGGCGCTCGCGGCAGCGCAGGCCAGTGGTGACCCGGTGGTCCGGGGAGAAGCAGCCCGGGTTCTGGCGATCACGATGCGGCGCGCCGGCCGCCTGGCCCGCTCCGGGGCTCCGCGAACCACCCTGTTCACGGTCGACGCGACCAGAGCGCAGGCGGACCGGTAGTGGATCGGCGTGCACTCCGCCCTGGGCACTCCCGACGAGGGCGTGCAGTACGCGGCGCGGATCGCCCCGGAGCGGCTGCCGACTGCCGAGCGCCAGGCCCGATTCGGTACGGACTGCGCCCGCATGTGGCACCACCTCGGCGACCACCGCCGGACCGTCGCCGCGTTGCAGTTCACCGAGCGGGTCGCCCCGGAGGAGGTACGCCGACCGGCCCTTCGGGCGTTGACGGCGGACCTCCTCTATGCGCCGGTCACCGTGCCCGGCGTGCGGGAACTCGCCACCCGCACAGGCGCCTCGTAGGCCCGGCCCCTCCTGGTGGCGGCCCCGCCCCGGGGGGTGGTGGTCGGCGAGCCCTAGTTCTCAGCGCCCGCAAGGGGCTTGACCCAGCGGGTCCACTGCGGTTCGGGGTGGTAGCCGGCGGCCTGCCAGGTGCGGTGGCCGAGGGCGTTGTCGTCCAGCACCATCGCGTCGGCGCGGCGGCCGCCGAGTGCGGCGAAGCGCTCCTCGGCGGCCGCCAGCAGGGCGGCGCCGATGCCCCGGCGGCGGTGGTCGGGGTCGACGGCGAGGCGGTACAGGTGGCACCGCCAGCCGTCCCAGCCGGCGATGACGGTGCCGAGCGGGGTGGCCGGGGCGTCGGCCGCGGTGGCGACGATCAGGCACTGCGGGTCCCGGGCGAGCAGGGCGGCGACGCCCGCCTCGTCGTCGGTGATGCTGGTGCCCTTGGCGGCCCGGGCCCAGAGGGCGAGCAGGGCGGGGATCTCCTCGGGTCGGGCGGGGCGCAGCAGGATCTGTTCGGCGGTGCCGTTCTGTTCGGTCATGCCGGTCTGTCTAGCAGGGGGTCCGGCCGGGCCGCCCGGAATTCCGGGGCGTGGACGGCCCCCTGGTGGGAACGGCCGGCGGTCAGCCGAGGCGCCACACCGTGGTGGTCTTGACCGAGGCGTCCTCCAGGTCCGCCACCACCGGCACCTGGTAGGCGGCCACCGCGGTGAACCGGTCCCGGGGCAGGTAGGCCCGGCCCGGGTCGCCGACGATGACGGTGGCGCCGCGGGCGGCGGCCCGTTCCAGGAAGGGCAGGAAGCGGGCGGCCATCTCGCGTTCGTAGAACACGTCGCCGGCCAGTACCACCTCGGCCGGGGCGCCGTCCCCGTCCACCAGGTCGACCAGCGCGCCGTCCACCCGTACGCCGTTGGCCTCGCCGTTCAGGCCGATGGCGGCGACCGCGTAGGCGTCGATCTCGGCGGCCCGCACCTGCGTCGCGCCGCGCAGCGCGGCCGCCACGCCGACCAGTCCGGAGCCGGCCGCGATGTCCAGCACCGCCCGGCCGTCGACCAGTTCGGGGTGGTCCAGCACGTAGCGCGCGACCGCGACCCCGCCGGCCCAGGCGAAGGCCCAGAACGGCGGCGGCAGTCCGGCCCGGCCGCGTTCGCTCTCGGTGGTCTCCCACAGCGCGATGGCGTCCTGCGCCATGTGCAGGCGGATCTCGGGCACGAAGGGGACGGGCGTCAGCTCGGTCTCCCGCAGGATGAAGGCCTGATCGGTGTCCGGTCGATGAACTCGCAGCTCACTCGGCATGCCCGCAGCATAGGGCCCGCCGGACCCCGCTCACGCCCGCTCACGCCCGCCCGGCGGCCCGCTGGGTACGCCGGGCCAGCGAGTCGACCACGACGGCGGCCAGCAGCACCGCGCCGGTGATCATGAACTGGATGGCGTTGCTCAGGCCCTGGATGTTCATCCCGGACTGGATCGAGCCGATCACCAGCGCGCCCAGCAGCGCCGACCAGGTCTTGCCGCGCCCGCCGAACAGGCTGGTGCCGCCGATGACGGCCGCCGCGATGGCGTTCATCAGCAGGTTGCCGCCGCCGGAGGTCTGGCTGGCGGACTGGATCTGCGCGGCCAGGAACAGGCCGCCGATCCCGGCCATCGTGGAGCAGATGGCGAAGACGCTGATCCGGATCCACGAGACGTTGATGCCGGCCCGGCGGGCGCCCTCGATGTTGCCGCCGAGCGCGAACACCTGGCGGCCGTACGTGGTGCGGCGCAGCACGAAGTCCAGCACCACGATGAAGATCAGGAAGATCAGCAGGGCCAGCGGCAGCCCCTTGTACTGGTTGAGGGTGTACGCGGCGAGGAAGGCGATCACCGCCAGCAGCACCGTCCGCAGCACGATGTCGGTGACCGGCCGGGACGGCACGCCCGCGGCCTGCCGTCGCCGGGCGTCGACCAGCGAGGCGAAGAGGAACAACAGCACGCCGACGGCCGCCGCGCCGTACGCGGCGATCTGCTGGCCGTAGATGGTGCTGTAGAGCCGGGAGACGATGTCCTTGCCGGAGAGGTTGACGGTGCCGCTGGCGCCGAGCACCTGGAGCATCAGGCCGTTCCAGCCGAGGTTGCCGGCCAGGGTGACGACGAAGGCCGGGACGCCGATCTTGGCGAAGAAGAAGCCGTGGAACGTGCCGACGATCGCCCCGCCGACGATCGCGGTGATCAGGGCGACCCACTGGTTGACGCCGTTGGTGACGTTCAGGACGGCGAAGATCGCCGCGCACAGGCCGCTGACCGAGCCGACCGAGAGGTCGATCTCGCCGAGCAGCAGCACGAAGACCACGCCGATCGCGATCATCCCGGTGCCGACGATCTGCTGGGACAGGTTGGAGAGGTTCTGCGCGGACAGGAAGGAGCTGTTGAGGCTGCCGAACACCGCCCAGATCACGATCAGGGCCAGCACGACGGGCAGCGAGCCCAGTTCGCCGCTGCTCATCCGGCGGCGGAACTCGCCCAGGTAGCCCTTGACGCCCTCCTGGCGGACGATCAGCCGGGGGTCGACCGCGGGGGTGGCCTCCGGGGCGACCGGGACGGGCGCGTTGACGCCGCCGGTGGGCATGGCGTCCTCGGGCAGCGGGGGGCGGTGGCGTTCGGGTTCGCCGCCGGGGGTGTTCCCGGGGGTGTGGTCGCTCACTGGGACCCCTCCTGGCCGCGGGCCCTGCGGCGGGTCACGGCGTTGTCCGTGGCGCCGGTGATGGCCGAGATGATCTCTTCCTGGTTGGTGCCGCGCCGGTCGAAGACGCCGTTGTTGCGGCCGAGGCGCAGCACCGCGACGGTGTCCGCGACGGCCATCACGTCCGCCATGTTGTGGCTGATCAGGATGACGCCGTGGTCCTGCTCGCGCAGCCGCTCGACCAGGTCGAGGACCTGGGCGGTCTGCTCGACGCCGAGGGCGGCGGTCGGCTCGTCCAGCATCACGACCTTGGGCGAGCCGATCAGGGCCCGGGCGATGGCGACGACCTGGCGCTGGCCGCCGGAGAGCGAGGCGACCGGGATCCGCACGCTGGGGATGCGGATGGAGAGGGTGTCCAGCAGCGTCCGGGAGCGCTTCTCCATGGCGACCTCGTCGAGGATGCCGAAGCGCCGGATCTCGCGGCCGAGGAAGAGGTTCCCGACCACGTCGAGGTTGTCGCACAGCGCGAGGTCCTGGTAGACCGTGGCGATGCCCAACTGCTGGGCGTCCTGCGGCCGGTGGATGCTCACCGGTCGGCCCTGCCACTCGATGGCGCCGTCGTCGGGCTGGTGCACCCCGGCGATCGACTTGACCAGGGTGGACTTCCCGGCGCCGTTGTCGCCGACCAGGGCCAGCACCTCGCCGGTGTGCACCTCGAGTTCGATGTCGGTGAGCGCCTGGACGGCGCCGAACCGTTTGGAGACCCCGCGCAGGGCCAGTACGGTCTCACCTGGCACAGTGACCAACTCCCTTGCCCCGCCTCCTCGGTGGAGGCGGGGCGGTTCGGATTCCGGGCCGCCTACTCCTGGCCGCCTACTACTGGCCGCCCGCTACTGGAGGCCGGCGCTCTTGCAGGCGTCGGCGTAGTCCGGGGTGCAGATCTGGGCGACGGTGTACAGGCCGTCCTGGACCACGGTGGTCTTGATGTTGTCCTTGGTGACGACGACCGGGGTGATCAGGTTGGCGGGCACCTTGTTGCCGCTGCCGTTGGTCACGGTGGTCGGGACCAGGCTGGCGTCCAGCGCCTTGCCGGAGGCCAGGGCGACGGCCATCTGCCCGGCGATGTCGGTCTCCGGCTTGAACGGCTTGTAGATCGTCATGGTCTGGGTCCCGGCCACGATCCGCTGGATGCCGTCGAGTTGGGCGTCCTGGCCGGTGAGCGGGACGCTCAGGCCGGCCGCCTTGAGCGCGGTCGCGACACCCGCGGCCATGCCGTCGTTGGCCGAGTAGGCGCCGACCACGTTCGGCCCGCCGATCGCGGTGATCGCGGCGGCGGCCTCCTGGTTGGCGGTGTTCGGGTCCCACTGGGGGGTGTCGTACTCCTTGCCGATCTTGAGCTTGCCGTCGATCGCGCTGTGCGCGCCGGCCTTGAAGTCGGCCGCGTTGGGGTCGGTCGGCGAGCCGTTGATCATGAAGATCTCGCCCGCGTTCGCCTTGCCGCCGACCGCCGCGACCAGGGCCTGGCCCTGGAGCTCGCCGACCTTGTGGTTGTCGAAGGACACGTACGCGTCGGCCGGGCCCTGGGCGAGCCGGTCGTAGGCCAGCACCTTGACGCCCGCGTCGTGGGCCTTCTGCACGGAGGACTGGATCGACTTGGCGTCCACCGCGTCCAGGATCAGCACCTTGTCGCCCTTGGTGAGGGCGGTGTCCACCTGGGTCTGCTGGAGGGTCGCGTCCTGGTTGGCGTTGTAGTAGTCGATCTGCGCGTCCGGCGCCAGCTCCTTGATCTTCTTCTCGATCAGCGGGCGGTCGAACTGCTCGTAGCGGGTGGTCTTGGTCTCCGGCAGCAGCAGGCCGATCCGCACCGCACCGACCGCGGCCGTCCCGCCGCCGCTCGCGGCGGCCGAGCCCGACGAACCGCCGCCTGACGAGGACTGCTTGGCGCTGCCGCAGGACGCCGCGCCGAGGCCGAGGGAAACCACTGCGGTCACCGCGAGGACGCGGCGGAGCCTGATGCTCATCGGGAAGCCTCTCCGATTGAATCCGCCCCCCTGCCCTCCGAGTCTGGGAAGCCATCAGCGCCTCCACGACCCAGGTGCGCCAAACGGGCGTGCCCGCGGTCGTCGGGCCGCGGCTCAGCGGACCGCGGCTCGTCGGGTCGCGGCTCGTGGGGTCACGGCTCGTGGGGTCGCGGCTCGTCGGTGCCCGGTGCGGTCGCTACTCCCCCGCCAGCGGCAGCGCGGCGGTGAGCCGGGCACCGGCCTCCGTCGGGGTGACGGTGAGGGTGCCCCGGTGGTGGCGGGCGATGTCGCGGGCGATCGGCAGGCCCAGGCCGCTGCCGCCGTGGTCGCGGGAGCGGGCGTCGTCGAGGCGGGTGAAGCGTTCGAAGACCCGCTCCCGGTCGGCGGGCGGGATGCCGGGCCCGTCGTCCTCGACGTCCAGCAGGGCGAGGCCGCGCCCGGGGTCGGCGGCCAGCCGGACGTGCACGGTGGTGGCGGCGTGCCGCTCGGCGTTGTCCAGCAGGTTGGTGAGCAGCCTGCCCAGCCAGAGCGGGATGCCGTCGACGGCGACCCCGGGGGCGAGGTCGGTGGTGCGGCGGTGCGGGCCGGGCGGGCGGGCCAGCACGGTGGTGGCGACCAGCTCGGTGAGGTCGGTCCGCCGGCGCGGCCGGTCGTCGGTGCCGCCGGCGTCGAGGCGGGCGAGCAGCAGCAGGTCGGTGGCGAGGTTCTGCAGCCGGTCGGTGTCCTCCAGCGCGCCGTGCACCAGCTCGGCGCGGACCGCCGGGTCCGGGTGGGTGTCGGCGACCTCCAGCTGGGTGCGCAGCACGGCCAGCGGGCTGCGCAGTTCGTGCGAGGCGTCGGCGATGAACTCGCGCTGGCGCCGGCCGGAGGCCTCCAGCCGGTCGAGCATCGCGTTCATGGTGGCGGCGAGCCGGGCGATCTCGTCGGCGGTGCCCGGTTCGGGGACGCGGCGGTGCAGGTCCTGGCCGGTGATGGCGTCGACCTCGGCGCGGATCGCCTCCACCGGCCGCAGCGCCTGCCCGGTGACCTTCCAGGTGACCACCACCCCGGTGAGCAGCAGCAGCGGGCAGGCGACGGCCAGGCCGGCCTGGGTGATGTCCATGGCCTCGTCGGCGGCGCGCAGCGAGGCGCCCGCGTACACGGTGACCGGGCCGGTCGGGGTGTCGGCGGTGACGGCGGCGAGCCGCTGGCGGTGGTGCTCGTACAGCGGGTCGACGTCGTCGGTGGTGTGCGAGCCGGTACGCCCGGCGACGGACAGCGCCGGGCGGCCGGCCAGGTTGGGGCTGGCCGCGAGGACGCTGCCGCGGGCGTCGACGACCTGGAGGAAGTCGGTGCCGTGCGCGGCGTGCAGGACGGGTGCCAGCCGCCCCTGGGCGGCGAGTTGGGCGACCGAGTCGGCCTGCTGCCGGGTGGCGGAGGTGGCGGAGGCGACCAGGTCGGCGCGGACGGCGGCGAGCAGTCCGGCCCCGGCCAGGACGAGGGCCGCGGCCAGCACCGTACCGGCGGCCGCGGTGGCCCGGGCGCGCACCGTCCTCGGGACGAACCGGCGGAGCACGGAGGGCAGCCGACGCAACCGGCTGCGCACGGACGGCAGTCGGCGCAACCGGCGGAGCACGGAGGGGACTTGCCGCGGTCCGGGGCGGCGGGAGCGGCGCACCTCAGCCGCCGGCCGGGTCGAGCCGGTAGCCGGCGCCGCGCATGGTCTGCAGGGCGGCCCGGCCGAAGGGCGCGTCGATCTTGCGCCGCAGGGCGTGGACGTGCACCTCGACGATGCTCGGGTCGGCGTCGTGGTGGGCGTCCCAGACCTGGTCGAGGATCTCGCGCTTGGAGACCACCGTGCCGGCCCGGGCGGCCAGGTGCTCCAGGATCGCGAACTCCCGGGCGGTCAGGTGGGTCGGGGTGCCGGCCCGGGTGCAGGTGCGGGCGTTGGCGTCCAGGACCAGGTCGCCGAGGGTGTGCAGCCGGGGGCGCTGCTGGTCGATCCGGCGGTGCAGGGCGCGCAGCCGGGCGAGCAGGACGACGAAGGAGAACGGCTTGGCGAGGTAGTCGTCGGCGCCGGTGTCCAGGGCCTCGGCCTCGTCCCACTCGCCGTCCTTGGCGGTGAGCATCAGGATCCCGGCCCGGCAGCCGGCCTCGCGCAGCCGGGCGCAGACCCGGTAGCCGTTGAGGCCGGGCAGCATGATGTCGAGGACGATCACGTCGTAGGGGTGGCGCTCGGCGAGGGCGAGGCCCTCGGGGCCGTTGTGGGCGGTGTCCACGGTGTGGCCGTCGGCCTCCAGGCCGCGCCGCAGCGCGGTGGCCATCCGCTGTTCGTCCTCCACGACGAGTATGTGCATCCGTTCAGGGTGCCAGGCCGCCGTGAGTGATCTTGCGGCGGCTTAAGCGTGGGTTCAGGTGCGGTCCGCCATGATCGCCGGGCGCGGAGCGCAGCGCCGCACTTCCCAGGCAAGGAGCACGCCCGATGACCGATCCCCAGTCGTCCTTCACCCCGTCGTCCGGTGAGGAGCCGGAGGTCCCCGAACTGCCGCCGCTGTCGCCCCGGCGCCGTCGCGCGCAGCGGCTGCGCGCCTGGGCGGGCGGCAAAGAGCGCCGGCTCGCCGCCGGGGTGGTGACGGTGGCGCTGCTCGGCGCGGGCGGGCTGGCCGTCGCGGTGGCGGCCCACGAAGGACACGGGGAGGGTGGCCGCGGGCACCGCGAGGCGGCGGCCTCGGCCGAGGACGGCGCCGGACGCGGGGACGGGCACGGCGGCGGACACGGCGCCGGACGCGGGCAGGAGCAGGAGCGCGGCCGCGGGCAGGAGCAGGGACACCGGCACGGGCAGCAGCGCGGCGGCGAGGGCCAGCAGCAGGGCCAGGGCCGGGCGCAGGGCCAGGCGCCCGCCCCGCTGCCCTCGGTCGGCGCCTCCACCGCCCTGGACAAGGCCCAGGCCGCCGTGCCGGGCGGCCGCGCCGAGTCGCTGCGCCGGATCACCGAGCAGGGCGGCGGGGCCGCCTGGGCCGTGTCGGTCGTCGGCCAGGACGGCGTGCGCCACCTGGTGACGGTGGACGGCACCAACGGTGAGCTGACCTCCAACACCACCGTCGGGAACGCCGGCGCCACCGGCAACACCGCCGACGGCGCCGAGGGCTGACATGGCCCACACCTCGACGACCCGCCCCGCCCCCGACCGCCCCGCCCCGGGCCGGCCCCCGCGCTCCGACGCCAACAAGGTGCCCGCCGTGGACGGCTGGTTCTGGCTGGTGAAGGTGCTGACCACCGGCATGGGCGAGACGCTCTCCGACTTCCTCGCCAAGACCTTCGACCCGGTCCTGGCGGTGGCCGCCGCCGGGCTGCTGCTCGCCGTGGCCCTGCTGGTGCAGCTGCGGACCCGGCGCTGCGTGCCCGGGCTGTACTGGGCGGTGGTCGTCCTGGTCAGCGTGTTCGGCACGATGGTCGCCGACGTGGCGCACGTCGCGCTCGGCGTCCCGTACGCGCTGTCGGCCGGCTCGCTGGCGGTGGCGCTGGCGGTGCTGTTCCTGCTCTGGCACCGGGTGGAGGGCTCGCTGGCGATCGACCGGGTGACCGGGCTGCGCCGGGAGCTGTTCTACTGGTCGGCCGTGCTGGTGACCTTCGCCCTGGGCACCGCGCTGGGCGACCTGACGGCGGCCACCCTGCACCTCGGCTACCTGGTGGCCGGGCTGGGCTTCGCGCTGCTGATCGCGATCCCGGCGGTGGCGGCCCGGTCCGGCTGGGTGGGCCCGGTGGCCGGTTTCTGGTGGGCGTACGTGCTGACCCGTCCGCTGGGCGCCTCCTTCGCGGACTGGCTGGGCGTGGGCGCCGACCGCGGCGGCATCGGCCTGGGCACCGGCCCGGTCAGCCTCGCCCTGGCGGTGCTGATGGCGGTGTCGCTGGCGCTCGCCGCGCGGGCGCACCGTCGGGCGGCGGCTGGACTCTCCGCCCACTGAGCGTCTACATTGCTGTAGACGTCGGAGGCGCACGGCATCACCCCCCGGACAGCCGTGCGCCTCCGGCCTCCCCGCAGACCCCTGCCCCCCGCAGGCCCCCGCCCCCGCAGGACGCCGCGGCCCTTCACCCCCGCTCGTCGACCACCCGCTTGATCTTCCCGACCGAGCGCTCCAGCGTGTACGGGTCCACCACCTCGACCGAGACCGTCACGCCCACGCCGTCCTTGACCGCCCGGACGATCTCCGCCCGCGCCGCCTCCCGCAGCCCGGCCGCCGCCTCCGGGCGGGCCTCCACCCGGACGGTCAGGTGGTCCAGCCGCCCCTGCCTGGTCAGCCGCAGCTGGAAGTGCGGGGCGACGCCCGGGGTGCGCAGCAGGATCTCCTCGATCTGGGTCGGGAAGAGGTTCACCCCGCGCAGGATGATCATGTCGTCGCTGCGCCCGGTGACCCGCTCCATCCGCCGGAAGGCCGGCCGTGCGGTGCCGGGCAGCAGCCGGGTGAGGTCGCGGGTGCGGTAGCGGATGATCGGCAGCGCCTCCTTGGTGAGCGAGGTGAGGACCAGTTCGCCGTGCTCCCCCTGAGGGAGCACCTCGTCGCCGAGCGGGTCCACCACCTCCGGGAGGAAGTGGTCCTCCCAGATGTGCAGGCCGTCCTTGGTCTCCACGCACTCCTGGGCGATCCCGGGGCCCATCACCTCGGAGATGCCGTAGATGTCGACGGCGTGCAGGTCGAGCCGGTCCTCGATCTCGCGCCGCATCTCCTCCGTCCAGGGCTCGGCCCCGAAGATGCCCACCCGCAGCGAGCTGGCCCGCGGGTCCAGGCCCTGCCGGTCGAACTCGTCCAGCAGGGTGAGCAGGTAGGACGGGGTGACCATGATGATCTCGGGGCGGAAGTCCTGGATCAGCTGGACCTGCCGGGCGGTCATCCCGCCGGAGGCCGGGATGACGGTGCAGCCGGCCCGCTCGGCGCCGTAGTGCGCGCCCAGTCCGCCGGTGAACAGCCCGTAGCCGTACGCGATGTGCACCTTGTGCCCGGGCCGGCCGCCGGCCGCGCGGATCGAGCGGGCCACCACGTCGGCCCACACGGAGAGGTCGTTCTCGGTGTAGCCGACCACGGTCGGGCGTCCGGTGGTGCCGCTGGAGGCGTGGATCCGGCGGACCTGCTCCATCGGGACGGCGAACATCCCGAAGGGGTAGCCCTCGCGCAGGTCGGCCTTGGTGGTGAACGGGAAGCGGGCGAGGTCGTCGAGGGTTCGGCAGTCCTCGGGGTGGACCCCGGCGGCGTCGAACTTGCGGCGGTAGAGCTCGACGTGCTCGTAGGCGTGCCGCAGGGTGACCCGGAGCCGGTCGAGCTGGTGGGCGCGCAGTTCGTCGACGCCCATCCGCTCGCCGGCATCCAGGAGCGCTGGCGGAATCGGCTCCCCCAGGCGTCGGTCGGGGTCGGACGCACGGCCGGTCATCGTCGCTCCTTCGCAGGTCGGACGGGACTGGGAGCCCTACCGATCGTTCGGTCAGGACAAGCCCAGGCCAAGTAATCCAGCACCCGAACCACCTGTCAAGGGATCGCACGGCGCTCCCGGAATGTGCAGTTCCGGTGCGTTCGTACCGGGTTCACCCCCGTCGCTTGATTGGCTGATATGAAAATCATTACGGAACTATTACCCGGGGGCCCCACCCATCGGGCCGCACCCATGGTTCAGTGGTGCGGCTTCTCCCCCGCACCCCGGAGTGATCACCTTGGCCTCGACCCCTGCGCTGGTCAGCGCGCTGCGCGAGCTCGGCGACCGGCCCGCCGTCGTCGCCGACGGACGCGCGATCAGCGGCATCGGCCTGCTGCTCGGCGTCTCCCCGCCCGGCGGCCTGCCCCGGGCCCTCGCCGAACGCGTCGCCGCGCACGCCGCCCTGCCGCCCTCCACCGCCCGCGCCGCCGAGGAACGGCTCCGGCACTGGGCCGGCGTCCTCGGCCCGGCGCCCATCCGGCACACCGTGCTGCACCCGGTCACCGACCTCGCCGTCGAACTCGCCCTCGCCACCCTGCTGGCCGGCGGCACCGTGCACTGCCCCGACCCGGCCCTGCCCCCCGAGGAGCAGCTCACCGCCCTCGCCGCCGGCGGCACCACCCACCTCAGCCTGCCCTCCGCCCTGCTCTGGCAGCTCAGCCGGCACCCCGGCCTCGCCGACCACGACCTCGGCGCGCTCCGGCTCGTCCTCCACGTCGGCCCCGAACCCCGGCAGGACGACGTCTACGCCGCCGTCGACGCCCTCGGGGCCGTCCTCGCCCACGTCCGCGCCCCGCACAGCCAGGCCGAGGCCGCCGACCGCCGCCTGCGCGCCGACGCCCGGACCGCCACGGCCGCCGCCTGGAAGCACAGCATCGGCGTCACCGCCGAGCAGGTCAGCACCTTCGGCGCCCACCTCGACCGGGCCGTGCTCACCACCCTGCTGCACACCCTCCAGCAGACCGGGATCCTCACCGAACCCGCGCCGGGGACCGTCCCGGGGACCGACCCGGGGCCGGGTCCCGACGCCGCCCAGGCCCCGGCGCGCTCCGAGGCCGAACTCCTCGCCACCGCCCTCGTCACCCCCGCCCAGCGCCCCCGGGTCGGCCGCTGGCTCGACGCCCTCGCCCGACACGGCCTGATCGCCCACCGGGACGGCGGCGCCCAGGGCCCGCTCTACCACGGCGCCCCCGAACTCGGCCCCGCCGCGGTCCGGGAGGCCTGGCGGCCCGCCGCCGACACCTGGGCCGACGGCCTCGGCAGCGCCGCCGTCCTCGACCGGGTCAGACGCGGCGCCCTGCGCCTGCCCGGCCTCCTCACCGGCGACGAGGCCCCCCGCCCCGCCGCCGCCCCCGTCCGCTGGGCCGCCGCCCGCGGCTACCTCGGCACCGCCCTCGGCGCCCTCGTCCGCGCCACCGCCGAGGCCCACCACGGGCCGCGGCCGCTGCGCGTCCTCGAACTCGACCGCGACGGCACCGAGACCGCCGTCGCCCGCGCCCTCGCCGCCCGCCCCCGGCAGAACGCCGACCACCACCTCGCCCCCGACGGCGGGCGCTACGACATCGTCGTCGCCTCCGCCGCCGGACGGCCCGAGGAGGAGGTCCCGGCCCTCGTCGACCTGCTCGCCCCCGGCGGCCGGCTGCTGCTGCTCGCCCCCGTCGCCGAACAGCTCGACCTGCTGATCACCGGCGACCCGCGCGGCCTCACCGCCCACCCGGCCGAGCACTGGCAGTCCGCCCTCACCGCCGCCGGCTGCCCCACCGTCCTCACCCTCCCGGAGGCCGGGCACCCGATGGGGCTGCTCGGGCAGGGACTGTTCGTCGCCCGGGTCGACTGACGCGGGCGCCGTTACGATCGGGCGCATGGCCGCTTCCGTCTCCGCTTCGGTTTCCGCTCCCGCTTCGGTGTCCGTTTCCGCCTCCGTGCGCTCGATCCGCTCCCGGGCCTCCCTCGGCTCGATCGGCTCCATCGGTTCCATCGGCTCGCTGCTGTCGATCGGATCCGTCGGGTCCGTGCTCTCCATCGGCTCCGTCGGCAGCGTGCTGTCCATCGGCTCGGCCGGGTCCGTGGTCAGCGCGTTCTCGGCCTGCTCCTGGCTGAGCGTCGGCTCGCTGCTGTCCGTGCGCTCCCGCTGGTCCGTACGGGGCCGGCGCCCGGGGCGGGGACCGAGGCAGTGACCCGGACACGGACCCGGGCACGGACCGTCCGTGGCCGACCGGTGAAGCACGGGTCACGTACCGCCACCCGATCCGTACCATTTCGATACCGAAGCCCAGGTGAGCTGCGGGAATCCTCGCCGCCCGGGGCGCTCCCCCGGTAGGCTCCGGCTTGTCCTCCGGGCCTCCGTACGGGCGGCCGTGCGCCGCCCGTTCCGCGTTCCGTGTTCCGTGTTCCGGGGGGCAGACCCCCGCGGGCCGTTCGGTGGGCTCCGCGGACTCGACACCGCGCGCCAGGGCAGTCGCGCGAACGGCGAAGGGCATCGCATTGGCGGATCGGCTCACCGGAGGAGACTCCTCGCTGCTGCGGCGGATCAACGCCGCGGTCACGCTACGGGCGCTGCGGACCGGCCACTCCGTGACCCTCACCCAACTCGTCGGCGAGACCGG
This sequence comes from Kitasatospora sp. NPDC059088, assembly GCF_042738155.1. Taxonomy (NCBI): domain Bacteria; kingdom Bacillati; phylum Actinomycetota; class Actinomycetes; order Kitasatosporales; family Streptomycetaceae; genus Kitasatospora; species Kitasatospora sp. NPDC059088. The sequence continues at coordinate 24,442 of NZ_JBHYGR010000136.1, forward strand.
GCTCTCCCGGCCCACCGTCGAGGGCGTCATCGAGGGCCTCGTCGACACCGGCCTGGTCGCCGAGGTCGAACAACCCCGGGAGGACGGCCAGTCCGGCACCGGCCGCCGCGGCCGCCCCGCCCGCTGGTTCCGCTTCCGGGCCGAGGCCGGACACATCCTCGGCATCGAGATCGGCGTCCACGACATCCGGGTCATCCTCGCCGACCTCACCGGCGAAGTGGCGGGCAGTCACTTCAAGCCCGTCGACGAGACCCTCGACGCCGAGGAACGGCTCACCGCCGTCCGCACCGCCGTCGCCGAGGTCCTCCGCAAGGCGGGCATCTCGCGCGACAACCTGTGGTCCGTCGGCATCGGCACCCCTGGCATCGTCGACCGCGAGGGCACCGTCCAACTCGGCACCGCCATGCCCGGCTGGACCGGCCTCGACCTCGGCGCCCGGCTCCGGCGCTCCTTCCGCTGCCCCGTCCTGATCGAGAACGACGCCAACCTCGCCGCCATCGCCGAACACTGGCAGGGCGCCGCCGTCGGCGCCGACGACGTGGTCTTCGTGATGGCCGGCCTCAGCCCCGGCGCCGGCTCCCTCATCAACGGCAAGCTCCACCGCGGCTACGGCGGCGCCGCCGGAGAGATCGGCGCCCTCCACCTGCTCGGCCAGGAGGTCACCCCCGAGAAGCTCCTCTCCACCACCGGCAAGCCCCTCAACCCCCTGGACGAGGCCGCCGTCGCCCGCGTCCTGCGACTCGCCCGCGAGGGCGACGAGGTCGCCAAGGTCGCCATGGACCGCTTCCTCACGAGACTGGTCCAGGGCGTCGCAGCCCTGGTCCTCGCCATCGACCCCCAGCTGGTCGTCATCGGCGGCTGGGCCGCGGGCCTCGACGGCGTCCTGGAACCCCTGCGCGAACGCCTCGCCCAATTCACCCTCCGCGCCCCCGAGGTGGCCCTGGCCGCCCTCGGCTCGGAGGTCGTCTCGATGGGCGCCCTGCGGGTCGCCCTCGACCACGTCGAGGACCAGCTCTTCGCGGTGGACCCGCCCCGGGTCTGACGGCCGCGTTACGGGCATGAGGGTCGGCGCTCAGGGGCCGGCGTAGTGCTCACCCCTCGCCCACGACTCCAGCGCCGGGTTCATCCACCCCGCCTCCCCGCTCGTCACCGTCGGCCCGCCGGTGATCGGCCTAGTGTCCTGAGTCCTTGATCCGTCGGATGTATCCAGCGAGGGATTCGAGGATCTGGTCAGCGGTTTTGGTCCAGACGTAGGGCCGGGGGTCG